>QMWS01000001.1 GCA_003661745.1 Thermoprotei archaeon
AGCAGGTTGATTATTGTCAAATATAGTAACCGCCATTGAAGAACCACAGGAACTCAAATCATAATTCCAGACATTGCCCGTCTTATTGGCACAAGCAACAGAGTAAGAAATAACATGCTCCTCCTGCTTCTCTTCTTCCTCACTTACATTCTTCCCAGTAGAAGTTTTCTGAACCTCTGTAACTTTTTTGTTCAACTCCGAAATCTGCCCAGATAACCTATCCAACATAGTTGTCAGATTCTCTATCTTACTATTCAAATCCCTAACTTGGTTCTGCAACCTTGTAATGTTCTCATCATAACTCTGCGAGACACTATGAGGTGGTTTTAAAGTCCACTTAGCAACAGGCAAAGTTATGTAAACAGGTTCAACGGATATGTTCAACATACACTTTGGTGAAAGAACAATGTCCAACTTAGAACCCTCTATTGTAGAACCAAGAACCAACGCACATTCCTGTGGTTCTATCTCAACTTTGTATGTTGAAACATTTACAACCAATTCAGCTTGCTCACATTCATATACACCAGAGGTAACAGCTACACCACCAATGTACAAAGCATAGGACACCTGCTCAGTTTCAGAACTTGAACTCTCCTGAGTAGTTGTAGTAGTAGTTTCACAAGGATTGGTAGATGTCAAACCAAACGAGGTTGAAAATGTCGTAGTAACAGTAACAACAGCAGCACCAACATCCGCAAGTAGAACCTGCCCAACATACAAGGAGATGTCAGAATTTACTGAACGAGATGTATTTTCCGCAACAGTTCCTGACCAGTAATCGCTACAAGAGCGTTTCATTGTAAAGTATGCAAACTTCGTACCATTGTAAGTAAACACATCTTCAAGCTTCAATGCATAATCTGAAAAAACAATGTACTCTCCCCGTCTAACAGTTGCAGAGTAGCTATCTGCAACAGCAACTGAAATCAATAACAAAACAATCGCAATACCTATGTGTCTCATAATTTCCCTATGGAAAATCACTTGTTTAAAAACCTTCTCTAAAAAATGTCTAACTAAACCAAATAAGGATACAAGATGTTATACAAATGCCTCACAAACTCATCCTCTTCAAAAGGAACTCCTATCCTACCAACCTTCTTGAACTTAAAGGCAATCTCATAAGGAGAATATCCCATTACAGGCAAAACAGGAAAAGATTTCGGAAACTTTATGAGAGTAACATCAAGTCGTTTTGCACGCCTATAAGCACTTCTCGTAAAAGCAGGTGCAATAATTATCAAATCGTAATATTCCTTGTTCCTAACCCTCCTACGATGTTTAGAATCTATATACGAAACCCCAACAGGATTTTCATACCTAATAGAAATATCAACAGCAACAAGCTTGGGACGAATATAAACATCTATCTTAGGAGAAGTATATGGTGAAACATATATCTCCTTTCTACTTATTCCCAAATCATCCGCCAATTGATAACAAGCATCAACAAGTAATCTCTCTGCCTTTCTAGCAATCTCCTTATTTGCCTTATCAACAAACTTGACAATCTCTTTTTTTTCATTGGCAAGTTTCTCCTTACCCACCCTATAATATATATTATAAGGATTAATCTCATCAGTATCATCAATAGGTGTCTTTGGTTTATGAGTCCTACCATACTCAATCATTTCAACCTTATCAGACTTGTAATAACCACGCAAAATACCAGAAGCAACTTCCTTATTTATCCCAAGCTTACGAGCAACTTCCCTAACATACATAGCTTCAGAAAACAGAGCATCAAGAACTTGTTTATACTTCAAACCAAGTTCAATGTCTTTCAAGGACACCACCTATCTTACTATTAATATAATCCCTAAAAAATTTAAACCTACATAATCTCCTAAGCTCAAGATTGTCAAAATAACCATTTTCATAAAGCATTATAATATCATCTGGTTCAAGAGTTACATACTCATCATCAACAACAACCGTAACCCTACCATGATGATTCTTTTTCAAACCCAACTGTCTAGCCTTGTTCAACACATCAACAGAATCAACACCAAGATACTCAGCAATCTCATCCATTGTCATAACATTATAATTACTCACAAGAAAGCCAACCATTTCATCTGTCCATACTACCTTCCTCTTCCTCCTAATACCAAGTTCCTTAGCTTTAGCAACGACAGAATCAACACTCCTACCTATAAGCTCAGCAACCTTCTTTGCACCAGCATCTGGATAAACCTTCCTAAGAACTTCTATTTCCTCTTTGCTCCATCTTCTCATAGTAGAACCTCGGTATCTCTCTACATATCAACCAAAGAGGAGTTTCCCTCCAAATTATCTTCAACCAAAATCCCCTATCAATTCCCCTCATCATAACTCTCCTCTCTTAACCTTTTCGGCAATTGCTGAGAGCTTTGCACTCAATCTAAGCATTTCAACCGCTATTTTATCCAAGCGAGTAGCTACATCTCGAAGATTTGTTATCAACTTCCCGTCTTGCATTTCTATCCCACCTATCCAAGTTCTACCTTGTCAATTATTTCTATAATGTCCTCAACAAATTCCTTTCGCCATTTTCTTTTATACTTTTCAAGTGTCGAAACCTTGCCCTTACTCCTGAAGAATCGTTTAGCATTGTCAAAATTGCGTCCCCAAGCTTTTTCAATCATCAACATAATTTCCTCATACAATTCATCATCCATTACGCATCACCGCACTCTTGCTTACTATATCGTCGTTACTTCCAATCAAAGCCTTCCGCACATTACGCATAACTATCTCTATTCCCTCCTCAAGAGCATCCCTGTATAAATTCAACAATATTTCTCGTGCTTTCCTTTCCTTCTCTTTTGGTATTCCTAATTCCTTCATCAAACTGTCCAAATATCTTTCAACTTTTGGATTAGATACTTCCGCCGCCGCCAATCCTCTCATCTCCTAAAACTTCTTATTAAGTAATATTGTCCGAGGTATTTATCCTTTGTCCTCAATTCTTTTAATTCCTCATACAAATTATCCACTCTCACAACCTCCTATCTTGCTAAACCTTCTTTCTTTAAAATTGAAGCAATGATATAAGCACGATTCCTTGCCTGATTGTAATCCAAACCAGACGAACTATCGTAATAAAATGCATTTCTTGTAATCAAAAATGCAACACCTTTATATGTCCAAACAACATAATTCTTATGTTTCTCAATTTCAACATAAAGTAAAGAACCACCCAAACTCCTTATGCGTCTCTGAGTTATTTTATCAATGTCAATCTCCTTAATATCAACCGGTTCAATCCTCAATCTATCATCATAGACATAGTAACGGTTCCCCGGATGGTAAACTTTTGCCGGTACAACCTTAATAAACGGAATAAGGACAAAATTACCCTTACGATATTCTATCCGAAAATAATCAGCTTTCATATCCTTAAAACGCTCTCTAATTTCAGAAGGAACATATAACCATCTACCAACAACCTTCAAAAATTTCATATTTACAAAAAGGATATCACTTCAATAAAGAGATTTCGGTTCAATTATTCAACCTCAAATGCTACATAATCTTCGAAACCAGAACATTCCTCAATGTCATAAACATCCGCACTACCAATGACAACCTGCCCGTTAACAGCCAAAAGCACAGGCACAGTTTCAGAGAAACCTCTAACCTTTACATCTGAATAAAGATTTAACGGAAATCTCCTATAACAAGTTACCTTACCGCAACTTGCAACACAGACATAATCTGCAATAGAAAACATCTCAGCATCTTCGATAGACGGCATACTACTGCAACTACGACAACCATGAATATGAACAGCAGCAACAGCATTTCCACACCTCCTAATCGTATCCTCAGTAATCACAGAAACAGGACCAACAGACAATGCAGAACCTTCTTCAAGAACAAAATACCTTCCATCCCGTTCACATACCAAAGCAGGATGTTCATCTAATGGAATATCTGAATATGTATCCTCCTTATATTTCTCCAAATAGCTCTTAATAGCACTTCTGACATCATTATAATACTCCATGCTCGTGGTCTCTTTCAACTGCCCGTCCAATAACTGCCTTCTCTAACACCTTAACATTTTCACGCAAACTATCATAATCAACAGTATCCATCATAACAACAGATTCCAACCATGAAACAGCAGCACAGAAAGAAAAAGCATCCTCGACAAGGTCAGACATTGAATCTTTCTCTATATCCCTGAGCATACTCTCATAAGTACTGAATATCCTATCACAAGCACCTTTCATATTGTACTTATTACACAATGCCTGTATAACACCCTTCGCTACAGCAACTCTTAAATCTCTATCATCAAGGGACATATTGAGACCTAAAATTGGTTAAATCTATCACATTTGGTATCTGAGCAAATCCTCTTCCTTTCAAGTATTCTGCAAGTTTAATTGTAGTTGCATTTACATCCATCTTCTCAGAGCGTTCCTTTATATCATACGGAGGATAATCGAAGTGCGATATAGCAGCACTTGCCTTAGGTCCAATTATGGATATAAATGTCAAATCTTCAACATCAGTCCAACCAACTCTCTCCAATAGTGGTTCATCATCTTTGTCAAACTTACAAACCAACGCAAGATACTCAGTTGCCTTGTCATATACCCTTGCAAGTTTACACTTCATCATCAATCCCCTCCTTCAAATATTTTTCAAGTCCATATTCCTTTAAATGTTTTTCCCCAAACCACATCCACTCATCCCATTTTTTCTTAAACTCATATAACCTCATAAATCCTTTAACATGCCTAAATACACCAGTAATCAAAGGATTAGCTTCATTATAATACCCCAAAGAAATATCCTTCAAAATATCCCTGAGAAAATTCCCATAATCAATATAACGATAACTGTCTGTCATCATCATCTTCCATACATCTCCACTTTCCAAAGAACCAACAAATCCCCACACAGCATCCTTATACTTGTTAAACAACTCATATACCTCTGTACAAGCAGATTTACAAAATTCAGAATCATGATACCTAGCACAAATAGAATCACAAGAAGAGATTATATCCTCTAACTCATTCATCTCTTTCTCAAGTACATCCCCCAGATACCGGATCCTCTTTATTCCAATAGCTAATACCACTATCTCAACTTCCTAGTAATTTCCCAATTATCCTCTAAATACTCATCAATCAAATAATAAATCTTAGTATCAATATCAAGCAAAGTTCTTGCATCATCATCAGAAACATTCCTCCTAATAAATGACACATCATGACCCGCCAAAGAAGCAGATATCAAAGCTTTTGTAACATTTCCACTAGATATAGCTTCAACAAGCTCATCAACACTATTCATATACTCCTTACAAGCATTCTGAACAACTCTACCATACTTACTACACATCTTATTCAAACGCTCTCTAATCTTGCTCAGTTCGTAATTCAGCTCTTCCAAATCCATCCTTTCCACCACAGATACTCTTTATATAATCCTCAACAACCTCTGCATAACTCTTGTAAATATCCATCAAAGAACTAACAAACTCAGTAAGCTTACTACATTCGAATGTAACATTCCTCAAAGAACCAATCAAACAACCAATGACATCTTCCTCTCCAAGACATTTCATAGTGTTACCAATGTAACGAGAAACATCCTTGCAAGAATACCATTGCCAACTACTCTGACTAAAGTAAGTGTTACAGGCATTATCAAATTCAACAGATAAATCCCATATCTTCGAGACAAATTCCTCTGGTGTCATCTCCATTCTACTCGCCCTCCTCAAATTCTCCTTCCTCTTCAACCGTTCTCCTCAACCAATTTGCATACTCACTAAAACATTCAACAGAACAGCACTTCCTAAATACACGCTCAACAAGTACCTCATACTTCGAAGCACAACTCACAAGGTCTAAATAAGCTTCCACAAGCTCTTCCGTGGGTTTAACACTTAATATTCCAAATAACAAAACATTCAAAGAATCAATAGCATCTATCATAGACCTAACTACATCCCCTCTTACTTCACTAAAAAACTCCTTAATTTCTCTGAAAGGTTCTAAAACCCATTCACAATCCACATTTGGATTGTACCATTTGTAAACCCTACAAGTCCTCCATACACAACGATATATATCATCAATCTCCTTATACAACTGTTCTATCTCATCCAAACATCTTTCACTACAAGAATTACTCCTCACTACCCCACCTCTTCCTAGCACTAACATAAGCATCAAAGAATGTATCACAGCAGACATCCATCAACTGTGCAAACGACTTCTTAAGTTCAAATTTAACTTTATGCAATTCATTCCAAATTTCCTTAAACTCTTCATCCCTCAAATAAATCCAAATAAAACCCTCAATACTCTCAGCAGAACTCACCACCTCATAACCTACAGAATAAGCATCACCCCTACCAACATCCTTAGCAACTGACTTCAAACTCCTAAACCAATATTCACAATCAGCTTCCCACTCTACAAACTCTTCATACCTTTTACAAAGATTAATAGCTCTATCATATAACTCAGAAACTTTCTCACGAAACTTATGTATCTCCTTCAAACATTTGTCATATTCTTCATCACTAATTACTACCATTAGAACTCACTCCACTCTTTCCCCATCTCCTCTCTCCATAGCTTTGAATAAGGTTCTATACACCTATCTACCGTATATTCAAGATAAGAAGACAACGCCTTTGCATATTCCACCAATCCTAACGACGATAACCCAACAATAGCATCAATCACATACCTTGCAAAATCTGTTTCACCATCCCACAACACATTCATAGCAGTATGTATATTATCCAAGGATTCCTTACACAATATACTCTCTCTTGAACCCGGTTCATACCTATTACAAACACCATCTTCCTTTAACTCACGAAGTAAATTCTTAAGCTCATACGACAACCCCTTCATAGCAGAAATACAAGAATCCACATCAGAACGCCTAAAACAAATTTCCTCTACCATTCTCTTACCTCCTACAATCTACTCTCTTCCTTCAAAGACTTCAGACATTCCTCAACATTATGCCTACAACAGTCCCAGTACACAGACTTGAATGCAGATTCAAGACCTACTCGCATACCTATAAACCCATCATCATTCAACAACTCCGACAACGACCTAAAATAACCACACACACCAACAAATTCCTCAAAAATAAATCCACTACCTCTTCCCATCTTATTCATCATATCATCAATATCCCCCAAAGCATGTTTACAATAAAGCGTTATTGGTCCTTCAACACTTTTACACTTTTCTGCAACCTTAGCCCGTATATCTTTCAATACATTAAACAACCTTTCAAGAGCATTCTCACATTCCTTCTTTCTCCAATCTTCCATAATATCACCCCTCGATATATGCAAATATTCTCTGCATTAAATCCCTTACAATATAATTTGCAGAAACATAATCACCAGCACGGATGTAATCCTGAATTGCATAAACAGCAGAAGGGTCAATTGGAATATTACAGGCATCTGACAACCTAAGCAAGGATTCACCAAGTGCAGCTTCCCTGAAAAGAATGTCAAGGTTTTCAATTGGAAGATTAAACCTCAAAGCAACTTCCAAGGAACCCAAATCAACACCAACATCATACAAAGCCCTAACACATTCCTTTGACATCCTCATCTCTACCACCCATAAACCTCATAGTCCTTTGCAATCTTCTTACGAATAACACCACACGAGGCACCCGGATATTTATCAACAATATCCATACAAGCATCAACCACATCTTCATATCTTCCGATAAATAAAACATCCTCCATTCTACCTTCCTTCTTTGCAAAGCAGAGTATCTTCTTTTCATCTAAAAAAGAGCAAATCTCATCAACAACATCAGCAGGTGCTGATAAATGTCCAAACACTACATTACCAATAAGCTTTAATTCTGATTCCATAAAACCAACAACACACAGGGAGTATAAAAATGTTTCTAAATCTCCTGATAATACTTCTTATCAAGGAAATCAATCACACATCCAAGAGTCCCTACATCACCACTAAACTTCAAATCAGTTCTAACAGTAAAATGATTATAAGAAGTGTGGTCAATAAAGGCATCAACACTAACATCCTTAGCAAAACAATTACTAACACCAGCAACAATATCAGCAACGAAAACATCCTTATACTTCTCATAAAATTTCATAACAGAATCCCTACCCCAATCAAACTTCATAACCTCATCAAACAGATTCCTCATCAAAACACCGTAATAACGAACATTAAACCTAATACGATTATCCTCCCGCTTAACTGTTCCACCAAGTGATTCAATCTCCTCTACAAATCCTTTAACAGCATCCTCTGGTATATTCTCAGGAACTTCAACCTCACAAGAATATTCCTCTCCATACTTCTTACAATCAGCAAGAGCAACCAAGCATTCCCAAGTATTCATTTCAGAAGATAAACATTTCTCAGCAGCAATATCCTTAAAATATTCTTCGGGAACAGTACCTGAGATAAAAGCACGGAACTTATAATCAACGAAGATTTTCCTCCTTCTAACATTCAAATGAATGTCCTTTCCCTCACTATGACAAGTTACATCAAAAATACCGTGTCCTGTTTGATAAATGACATCACACACAAGTCCGTGTTTTTCCAAATTGTCTGCAATTTCTTCCATATCATACCTACTAACCATTGACAATATCAAAAGAAGCCACAATATATAAAAGTTTGCAAAACAATACATTATCTATAAAATCAATCCGTCATAGCCAGTGTCAAACCAAGCAATAACAAAGCAGCAGAATCAATAGCAATTGCCACTGGCGAAAATACATAAAAAGACCAACACAAAACAGCACCAACCAAAACAAAAGGAACCTCCAACCTTTCACCTAAAATAAAATATGACGACATAAAAAACACAATAGCTGAAATCAAACAGAACAACAAACCACAACCTTGGAAAAAACTATTCCTAAAAGACTCAGATACCACAGCAATTACATAAAAAAACCCAGCATAACTATACCAAAAGAAATCATACAAATACCAATTCCACTCCTCTATAATCCTCATACCCATATATAACTCTAAATATCAAACATTTATAAAACTTTCCACAACATCAAGAACGGTTCCAGCCTACAACTCACCAATTTATATTCCTCCAACACGATTCCCATAAAAGTATTCTGCATTAATAAAACTTTCTCATATCAATTAACAACCTGATTCACTACCAGCAGTATCTATTCTAGAACGATATATCACCTCACTACATCCCGTAGCATTACCATAACAAATCATACCTATAACATATCCATGCTTCTTTCTATAACAGCTCCCAACACGGCAATCCTCATCAACATATGCATAGCAGAATATATAGTTTTCAGGTTTCTTCACATTTCTAAAATAATACGAATCAGAAAACTTACTGAAAGCCTCCAAGTATACTGGTGTCATATTAGTGTATGTCTTATTATCAACAATACACACTATACCACGAACAGCAATAGTTCCGTTAAAAACACAAATTCCCGGAGTTCTAAACGAAACCAACAAACCATTATTGAAAAACCGTATCTCTTCAAGAGGTTCATCATATATAGCATATACGGCAAAATCCATCTTCTTCTCTGGTTTCTCAACAGGTTTTTTATAAGAACTAAACAAAGACACAATAGAAATCATCAAAATAACCAAAGCAAGAAGTGCAAGATGCTTAAGTTTCTTCATTTCATTCTCTTCCATATTTACACCTCCACAGACACACCTCTAAACAATACAACAGTTTCACCATCCATCCTACCACATTTAATCCACAACCTCTTACCCTTTATCTGCTTCAACACATACACAACATTGTTTATAATCCTAAACTTTCTACCTCCGAACTCAAAATACTTTCCAACATTGAAATCATAAAGATAAACCCTGTAATACCTACCATTAAACCGCAACCAAGTTAACATTCTTAACACCATCCACAACCTCATAAATAAGCTTAGAATCAGTATTCATTGAATACTTAACAGCACGATAAGCTCTCAAAATAGGATTCACAACCCCCATCCTATCAAGAACAGATTTGACATAGGCAACAACCTTAGGTGCATAATCCCTTGGGTTATACCCAGCAAGAGTTAGCAACTTATATGTCATAGAAACATACTTTTCCAAAAAATACGATGTCAGGGGAGCAACATAAGAAAAAACCATAACATTCTTCAACCATTTCTTAAAATAAAATGTTCTCTTAAACTCATAAACAGAACCATCAACAGAATCAAAAAGACCTAACCCCCTTGGAACATACAACCGATACAAACCACATTTAGGTTTATAGAGCTTCAATTCACCTTTAGAATCATAACAAATACCAAAAGATTTCATATCTCTATCAAGAAGGACAAACTTAAACCTCTTCTTATACCTTCCAAGTTCAGACACAATAACCTTATAATCTGGAAAATAAATGAACCGATTCTTATATACAAAAATCCACCAATCGAAATCCTCCTCTGAAACATTTCTCTTTGGTTTATGCTTTCTTACCCTCTTAGCACCAAAAAACTTAATCAAATCATCAATTGGATATCCTACTTCTTCCTTACGAACCACCTCGCAGTACCTCCTTTAACCTCTCTATCTACATAACCATACATCCTCATCATTTTAAGCTCCTGTATAACAGTTGTCAAAAGATATTTCTTACCTTCAACCCTCAAAGCATTGTGAATATCCTCAGCAGTTGGTTTAATCCCCTTACTGTTGAACTTCTTTATAATCCTCACTATGTCATCGTTTAACATAAAACAAATTAGAAATCAGTTGTTTAAAAATCTTCCTTCTCTAAATCTTAAGCAACTCCTCCTTGCTCAATAATTCCTTACCGATATACCTCCTACCCTTAAAAATCTTCATAACATTTCCCTTAACAACAGCACGACAGATTACATCATCATCCTTATAAACATCATACTTCTTTCCATCCCCAGAATTGCCCTTATATATGACGTGTGTCGGTATATCACCTACAACCTTACTAATTTTGTACAGAATCGAATCCATATTTACCAAAAATTACACCTCCAACCTTCTCCTAATCAACTCAGCAGTTTCCTTGTCTAAAAAAGGGAGCAATTCGTTTATAATTTTTACTAATCTCAAATAGGCAAAATACACAGCACCATCCCTTGCATTTATACCCGTCAACCTCATCTCCTCAGCAAGAACACTTAACTCCTTTACAACATCTCTAATTTTTTCCCTCACCATACCACCCATCCAAAGAAGATTTTTCACGAGCAGTTTTCCTCCTAATATATGCCTCAATAACCTTCCTATCCTGATAATTCAACTCAGATAAATCCTTTATCTCCCCATCAAGGTATCTCCTTGTAATCTCTTCAATAAACATCCGCTTAACCTTCAAACAAGCACTTATATAGCTATTAATCAGGTTAACAGTTCTAAACAAATCATATCTCCCCAAACGCTTGAATCTTTCAGCAAGTTCTCCAGTACTCTCAACTTCCGTCATCGTCAATCATCTACACCCACGAAACTTCCACAGTTATCACAATGTATCCCATCACTACCCAAAGGTATCAACACAAGAGAACCACAATATGGACAAAACTTCAATTCGCCTTCTATATCTGGATGCAACAACTCATGCAACTTCTGATATATCATATCAACTTCAACAGGAAATCCTTTATCCTTTATTTCATCTAACTTGTTGTACAGTTCCTCAAGAACATCTCCAATCGGTTCAGAACTAAGAATTTTAAACAAGGCATCAAGACATTCAGCAACACCATTCAACATATCACCTCCTACTTCAAACTGAAAAACTCCTTAGCAACTTTCCTTGCATAATCTCCCCAAACAGATTTTTGTTCTAAAAGGTTTAACAATTTAACAATGTCCGGTTCTATCTTCGTTAACCTATACCACTTTTTTCCCTCCTTCTTAGCAATACCAACGGCATCAAAGAAACTAAGAACATGCCTAACAGTTGCAGGTGTCCTACCAGTTTTCTTAACTATTGCATCAACAGTAGAAGGACGAATTAATGCATCATAGACATCACAAAAAATCTGAGGCAACTTAGATACTATATCCTTCGAAGATACACCAGTATCTATCCTCACCAACCTATTCACACTAACCTTCACACCCGTCAACTTACAAATATCTGAAATAAAACTAGCAACCAAATCAATAAAATCCGTCAAAGATATACTGAGAGACACCGTATTCTTTCCATCGGAAACAGATACAACCTGTCTGTTCTTGACACATATCCAGTACGGAGAATCAGCAATTGTAAGATTAATTACCAACATGAAATGACACCATCCCTGCACTTTATATACTCTGGAACACCATACTTCGCAACACAGACATCCAACCACTTTTCGTTTTTCTTCTTGTCAGTATAGTAGAGCTTACCATCTATCACAAGGTAAATTCGATTGCCCAACTCAACACAATACTCAACCAACGCCAAATCAAAGTTTCTCAGCGGTTTAGCGTCTATTATACGAAAACTTTTTACAGAACTCTTCTGGGTCTTTGTCAAAGTTCCACTCCTCGTATGGTTTCTTGCACCGTCTCTTGCAAATCACACACAACGGATGAACATCTCTTGAACGAGCATAAACCACCAGCTCATCCTTGTTCTCTATAGAAATTTTCTTCTTCTTTTTCTTCTTTTCTTCCTTCTTCTTTTCCTCTTTTTTCTTTTCCTCAACCTTTTTCTCCTCAACCTTAACCTCTTCAATTTTTGGCATTAAAGTACTTAATGTCCTATCAAGAGCTTCACCAGCTAATTGTTGAGTTATCTCTGAATGAACAACTCTTATTGCCTTAGTAATGGAGTCAATCATTTCCTCAACAATTCTCTCAGCAGGTGCCGTTATCTCCTTTATACTGTAAATACCTGAAATGTATACAGTTGCATACATATCCTGTCGCATACCAACATTAGCAACACTACATCTAATTGAACGCAACAAAAATGGTCTGACATGCCCCTCTAATATCGGTCTCCAATTCTTACGATGCACAAGATAAACCAAATTATCATAGTACTGCTCAACATCCTTGTACCTTGCCTCTGGTAGTTTCTTTCTTATCTCGTTGTAAATATAGTCAAAATCAAACAGATAGCTCCTTGCAGATGCTGAAAAAACAAAATAGCTATCACTTCTACTGATTTCCAATTTGTATCCCTTTGCCTCATAGACAGCAGTCGCAGACACAGATTTCTCAAACAAAGCTTCTACATATCTAATGTACTCCTTCTTATCTGTAAATCTCCTGACAAATGTCTTTTTACCTCCAACAGTCAACACAGACAAAGTACTCCTCTCTTTATTTCTCCAGAAACAAACCATTTACTCTCCCTCCTTCACCTCTTCTTCTTTTTCCAACCTCCTATCTAAATATCCACCAATAACAAACGAAACAAACATTAGAAAGATACCTACCAAAGCACCAAGTAAAAAATAATAACCATACTCCCAATCCAAACTATATGATATGTAATATATCAATCCAACAGAACACCCAAGAAACAAATAACTAAACGGTCTCTGCACTCTCCTTTTGTCTGATGAATGCCTTGAACTCAATATCCCACCTTTTCTTAAGCTTTTCATATTCCCTATGAGTAATTCCAAGCTTCATTAAAACATAATCTCTAAAAGGACATTTCTTCTCAGTTCCACAACAATAGGCAATAGAACCATAGCACAGCAACTTCTTAAGTTCATCATAATCCGTCGAATTAACAATTCTTAACTTCTCACTAATGTCTTGTTCAATTTTATCAAGCATCATCCTATCTTTTTTTATTCCTTCAAGTTGCTTCCTAAGATACTCCTCCAAGTTCATATTTTCCATATGGAAAATCACTTCTTTAAAAAGTTTCTCCTCCAAACATCGAACAATTTCCTAACAACAAAAGATGCACAAGAATACTGCATTTTGTCAACAAACACAGCAGAAATATTCTTCATCTTATATTCCTCACGAATTACCCCCAAATAGTATGAAAAATCACCAAAATAAAACAGCAACTTATCAGGATTATCCTCCTCTATAACATTATGCAACGAATCCACAACCTTATACATCAACGAGAAAGGACAAACAGATTTATCATAGAAATCCTTAACAAAATCCCTAAAAGCAGAGATTACACCCTTTACATAAGGAGGAATCAAATTAATATCAAATTTGTAAGGGTCTTTAACAACTGCCCTAAGAATCTCGTAAGGAAACCTCAAACAAAACCACCTTTGAAATACCAATATATAACAACAGATATACCAAGAATCAACCATTCACTCCAACTATATGTCTTGTACAAACCAAATCTAACCCTAAAATCTGAAGGATAAAATATCCTAACACCAGACTTCGAAAAGCAATCCAAGAAAATGTGAACAACAACGCCCACAAACAACGGTAAGTAATAATTAAACACATCCCTAAATACAAGGTAAGTAACAACAAAAGGTGGCAACCACAACAACAAGGAATGCCCTATTGTTCTATGATTATACTCCATGACATCTGGCAATACCAAACCAACCAAATATAACCCCATACAAACACCTGAAAACTTGAGCAACAAATCATTCAAAAAGAAACCAATCAAAATATGAGAAATCCAAGTCAAAATTCCAACCTCCTCATAAGTTCTTCCTCTTCAAGCTCTGCAACAGCAAAAGGAATACCCAACCTCCTATGCAAACCCTTCACATCAAAAACAGCATTTAAATTATGATAAACAACAACACGAGGACGAACCGACATAAATTTCAACAAAACAGGTGCATAATCATCAGAATGAAGAAACACAATTGCCTTATCAGTATATGTCATAAAATGAGAATACAATGCCCTAATGTCATAACCAACAGCTAATTTATAAGTATCAAAAACAACCAAACCAAAAACCATCTCATCCAAAACATCTCCCAAAACAGGTTCCAACCCTATTTTATTAAGAAAATCCAAAACCACCATACCATCAAAATTAGCAACCTTTACAACAAAATCAGGCACAAACTCTTCATATTTCGAAATAGAACCGTTAAACTCCGCTACATCAACAACCGCCCTAACGATATCTTTTATCTTCACACCAATGTTCTTTCTCTTACCATCTACAAAGTTTCTAATCAACTCAGGATGAACCGACAACCTTCGTGCAAGTTCCCCAACAGAAACATTAAGCTCATATAACCACTTCTTCAGAACCAAATGAGGATAATCAGAATATGCCATCTCACCAGCAATTCTTATCACTAAAGGATTCACCAAAAGGAATCCAACCTCCGTAATCTGAGCATACCAACCAAACCAATAACAATTATACTAACAACAAAGACATAATAATCCCTAAGTGAAACATTTGGCATTTTGTAAAGCAACAAAGAGTATGCAACATCAAAAATCGTAAAGAAGAAAATCAAATAGTATCTATGCCATGTCATCTTGTTCCAAATCAAAACAGTTAAACAAGCAAAAATGCAAAGTGCTATAGTTAAAAGCTGACGAGAATACACCCATGATTCCCAAGACCAATCCTTAAGAATCGGATTGATTTCCTTACATCTTTCATACAACACAACCCGCTCAACCGTCAACTTGGTATCAACATACATCAGAACCATTAAAGCAATGATAAGAGTGCAGAAAATGCCCCTTAACATATGGAAAAATCAACATTCAGTTCTTAAAAAAGATTATGCAAAGACAAACTAACCCACAAACTTGGCAATACACTCAAATACATAAGCCACATCTTCCGATAAAAGCACACCAATGTCTCCAAGCGTGGTAAACTCCCTCTCACGACCTAACACATTATCAACAATATACTCCTCTAAATATGCTCCACACATTACCGGCAGCATATGTCCCCTTGTGTGCATAGTATTAGCAACTTTTTCAATACACACAATAGCATCATACTTACTTTCCGCACCAATACAGAATTTCTTCAACTCATACAACTTCTCAATTTCTTCATCCAAAGCTTCCCGTGTATACTCTGCTATCTTCTTTATATCCTTATATTCATCTTCTGTGATAACCCCACTATAATACAAGTCAGTTGCCTCAAACAACTCCTCATCAACAACAACATCCCTCTGAAACTTTCTAGCATCTATTCCTTCATCAATCATCTTCAAGACATCGTTGTAAAATCTGTAAACCTCATCATCTGTCATACACCCACTCGCAAACTTGATATACCTTTTAATGAATGATTCCACACATCGTACCCACCCTAATGCAGTTTCCCTATCGTCCTCATCCTCAAGAGAAGGAATAACATCATTGACTATCCAACCAATGTATTCCCTCGGATTACACCTGTCATACAATTTTCTATATAATCTCCAATCACAATATCCCAACACAAAATAAAGTACCAACACAAACTTAAAAAACTATCTACCAAACAAATAAAATATGGACATCGTAAGCACAGCATCAACACAATTTCAAAACATAATTAACCAGATTGTCCAGAAGATAACAACAAAAATAGCACAAAATCCAATTATGGCAGTTATAATTGTCATATGTGCAATGATTGTTGCGTTTAGTGAGAAAAAACTGATTACTGCATTATTACTACTTGTCCTACTAACAATTTTAGGAGTTTCACTACTGTGAACTACACCTCAACAACTTCCCGTTCATATGGTTGCAAAGCTCTTTCACACGAAAAAGACAACTCTGGATATCTATTGCAAATGTTCTCTATGAAGTCCCTTCTAATGTACAAAACAGGTATGCACTCCTCTGGATAAACAACTCCCTTACAGACAGATATACGGTAGGCATCCTCGTCCTTCATATAGTATGCTGTAATGCTCTCTCCCTCTATCTCTATACCAATCCTCGAAAGAATATTCCTCAAATGGTATCCCAACTGCGAAGGTGTCAAACCCCGAAGATATACAAGCTCACCAATCAACATACCTAAACAACCTCCTCAAATCGTAATACATCTTCGACTCCTCATACAAACCTTTACCATACATACCATTTGCCTTTACCCCCATATACCACATAAATCCACCACCATGTGGATATGCGTATGTTCCACTACATTCAATATCCAAGTTGGTTCCTTCATTCTCCATATACAACTCATTACAAGCACATTCCACATAATCATCAAGCAAATCTTCATAATACCTTTCAACATAATCATCTGCAATCTCATACCAAATATCCCAGACGATACTTTCAAACCCATCCTCAACTATCGAAAAGCTACATCTACTGCCCCCACAATTCACAACTCCGCCATACCGCCTTACTACATCCCTAAACAAGCCAACCTTATCAGCTGGAACCCTCGTCCTACAATCATAAAAATAAATACGAGACCCACCAAGACTCCTATAAGCATTGAAACTACACTCCGAATTAACAACAATACACAAAGGAGTATCCAAACCTCGACAGTAATCCTTAACACTTTCAGTAATATAATCAAAATCAACATCAACCTCTTCCCTCACCAAACGATTACTCTCAACATAAACTTCTACACCTTCATCCCCCTTAACAACACTTAACTTCAAATAATCCTCACCATAAGTACATTCAACCCTATAGGTATTATCCTCCTTCCAAGCTTTGAGAGTAGAATGCCAATACTCCCCACACATCTTAGGAAGAACAGCAAGTAAATCCATATCATCAAAATCCTTAGAAATGTCAACCTTATACCCATGTTTCTCTCTTCTGGATTCTATCCTTCTATGAACGAAATACCTATAAGAATCCAAATTTTTAATGAAATATTCCGTATCGGTTGGAACAAATCTATCTCCACCAACAAATTTCAGAACAGAAAGAGCATTTTCCAACCTAACATCCTTCTCATGCCTCTCAACAATTTCCCTTATAAAATCAACATCATCCCGTTCAATATATCCAGAACTCTGAAGCTTTCCAAGAATATAAGTTAACCGAGCATGAATTTCTTGGTCTAACATGCTAAAAACTTATATATTACCACTTAAAAATTTTTCCAGTATGAAGTGGGATGCTTGGTTATGTAAAAAGAAAGGAACAGAAACAAAGTGCATCAAGATTGCAGAATTAGATTTACCGAAAGATATCGAACCAACAGATTTACAGACAACTATCTTAGACGAACTAAAAAGATATGTAGAAACGGTTGAAAAACCAGATTTCACAAAATCTTCAAAGATAGAAGGTAGTTGGAATGTAACATTCACAAAGAGATTTGGAAATACAGATTACACAATAGAAATCAGACCAGCAGAAGAGTTCAGAAAATTGGCAAAAGAAGCGGAAATAACAGCAATAAAGGAAATAGAAAAAGGAATAGAAGAACTACACAAAGCAATCGACAAACTCATCAAGACACCACTATACCTCTAAAATACCTCAGCGTAAATTACAACACAAATCAACAATACAGGTAAAACAACAAAATACATAAACTTAACAAATTTGAAAACCCACACATCGTAATATCTATTTGCAACCCATTCACTAACCAATTCGTTCAAAACCTTCTCAGAATCCAAACCATACTCTCTACAAACTTCTTCAAACTCTTTTAAAAGTTCTTCATCAACCTTCATCAAACCACTTATATTATACCTTATATATTATATATATACATCAACCCCCATTAGATACCCGCACATAACCTTTACACCTAATATATTTAATCACACCCTTCTTCTTTAAAGCTTTCACAACCTTCCAAGCTTGTCCCCTCGAAATATCAAGAAGATTGGCAATATCATTCAAAGACAAAGGTTCATCACCTATAATCCTTTCAAGCTTCTTACAAGCTCTCTCAAAATCCTTACCAACCAACGGTTTTGCATGCAACCTCATCCTATCACCTCAGACATACGGAACCCAAGTATATTTATCACCAAGCTTCCTAAGCTTACCCATACCAAACAACTTTTTCACAAATTTCTCAACCTTACCCTTATCAATACCTGTCATCACACAAATATCATCAATAGTCAACGGTTCTGACAACTGCAATGCATTAATAATTGCCTCTTCCTCTTTCTTATCCAAAATAACATCATACAAATCACTATCAGAAGCACCAATGACCTTCCACTTATCACTATCAACCAGCTTAACTATTCCACCCCTCGAAAAATCATCCATCACATCCCTAACAGCTTCCTCACACATACAGAACCGACTACAACAAGTCTCAAGATTTATTGTCCTACCTTTTATGCTCGACAGATACTCCTGAATTTCACTCCTCGTTGTAGTTGAAATTTCAACAATTCCTAAAGAATAAAGATGTTTATACAAAACCTTACAAACATATTCAACATCACTAACAGAAACCTTCTTCTTCCCAAAAGCTTTGGCACGACCAATTGCAAGATTTTTAACATGATTTACCATTATCTTATCATAATGAACCTCATAATCCAACTCTGAATATTTATCCAAATTAACATCCCTAAACCACTTCATAATAAAATCATTACTAACCTTATTATCAAACACAACATCAACCGACCTCCTTCGTAGTAATGCATAAAAATGCTCTCGATTTCCAACAATACCCTTACTACTAACCTCCTCAAAGTATCTATCAGCATCAAGCTGAATATTAACAAGAACACATCTCCTCAATAACTGAGCAAAAGCTTTCTTCTTAACCTCATTCCAAAAACTCACATCCCTCATCAATGTCCCAAAAAACAAATAACCCCTAAATGGTGGTCGTATGTGCTTACCCCACTTAAACCTCTCCATGTAATCTCCAGAAGCAACCTCTAAAATCAGATTAATCATATCAGGACTTGCCTTGTCAACCTCATCTACCAAAACACAATAATGAGTTATAGGAGTAACAGCTTCACCATCCTTAACATACCCAAACAATGTCTTCGATAAATCATCAGAATGTAACAAAGGAAAACCCATTGATTCATGAATTCCTACTAAAAATGTCGTCTTACCAGTTCCAGAAGGACCACAAATTAAAATAGGAACCGGCTTTCTAAGACCACTTGCATCATAAGAAAGAAGAGAATAAACAAAAAGCTCCTTCGTATATAATGGAGTTCCACAAATAGGAGACACATACTTAACAGCTTCCTCATAATCAATATTTTTAACATCCTCTCCAACTATTTTAACACCTTTTGCATAATTACATCTCACAATCTTATGACTCCTACCACCAACAGGAATATTAAAATTCTGAACATCAACCACAACATAACTTCCAACAGGAACATAATTCTTACTTACAAACGAAACACCACTACTAAGATTCACAACCCACCAAACTTCACCATCGTTATCCATACTCAAAATCTTCTTAGAAAAAAGATTCGTTGGTATATGCCCATAAGAAATAATAGACAACTTCTGCAAAAGAGTTAGCTCCTTCTTAACCTTCTTCTTTTTATTTTTAACCTTCTTTTCATACACCAACCATCTCGGCACAGGTTTAAAAAAACACCCACAAACAACTCCTTCTACCTTACACCTTCCAACAGCTTCCTGCATTTTAAATTTCACCTCTTCAACATCTTTAACATCACACCCCAACAACCTTGATATCTTTAAAGCATCCAAACCCTGAGAAATAAACGCAACAATCTGTTTTTCAATATAACTCCGAGTATATCTACGGGTCAAACATTATCATCCCCCAGAAACCAAACCAAAAAGTTTATAAGAGTGAAAGAATGAGCATCATAACAATCTCTCCCTCTACCCTTCATATTCTCTAAACCAACAACCATTTACTCGTTTAAAAAATTTTCGCAGCATCACATTTACACAACCAAAACAAACCAGCTTATCAAAAGAAATTGGAAAATCCAACAGTAATATTTTTAAATCTTTTCTATGACACCCAATAACAAGGTAAGACACTTAACCCCACCTGAAAAGGAGAACCCCCTTTCAAAATGAACCTTAAAATTGAGATTTCACCGAGATAACCCCCAACTTAATAATCATACTACTCCCAAAAAAATGGAAAAGGTTTGAAAAAATTACCCCCGAAAACCCAACTTTTCCCACGAGATAACCCACCTAAAAACCCACCAAAATGCTCCTTTTCACATTAGTTCCTTGACACTCAGTAGCATAATAAATCTCAAATATAATCAAAGATAAGCACCCTAAAAACAGACCAGATTGCTTCTTTTTAAAACAAAATTTTAGGGGGTACTATTGGTCCTGAGCTTTCTCTGAGATGTACCACGAAATTCATTTTCTAATCAAAAGACACCTAATTGACCCTGCAACTTTTTAAACGGACAAATCTGGTCGCTTCATTTAATACTTTTGCAAAATATATATAATTTAACTACATTGAAATTTGGAAAACATACATAAGTATTACTCAGTAATACCAGAGTAATACGAGTAATACCCAAGTATTACCAAGTAATACTCAACAACAGAAAATCAACACATCAAAAGATTACACTTATAAAAAAGGAAAATAAAAAAATAAAAAATAAATTAAAAAAAGGCTAAATAGCTCCTTTTCCTTTAGCACTCTCTGGAAACTCAATTATTTGTCCTCTGTAGATTTTTGCATCCTTTTGTCCGCCTGCTTCACCAGTAACAGCGGTTATTACAACCCTACAACCCTTCAAAGTTACAAGTCCGTTTTTGTTCATCTCCTTTGTCAAAGAAAATGCCAGAGTTTTTGGAATAACAAGAGAATATTTTGCCTTGTCCTTTGTTACCGGTGCTACGAGGAATATTCTGTCTCCAGCGTCCACTTCTGTTGGGTCGTCGTCAAAAATCACTTCTACTTCCTCTCCTACATCTGGCAATGGTAGTCGGTCCCTGTCCACTTTTAATGCCCTTTCTACGGCATCTTCCTTTATGTCATATGCCTTTGCCCAATCAGGCACAAACACCATTTCCATCACCTGCAACTTTCCACTTGGAAAGCATTTCTTTAAAAAGTTTTCGAATAAAACCCCTTATAAATGGTTGGTTAGAACTCTGAACCCCACATTTGCGGAATCGTGTGCATATGCACAAATCCCCACTTTTGTCCAATCAAGCGTCAATTTATATCAAAAATGATATAAATTAACTGTCCATTATTCCACAAAATTGAACACTAATCCCTAAAAATGTAGATAGCACGAATTTGCCCAAAAGTGTTACCATCGACAAAAAGTGCAATACAAAAAATGCAAACCCAAATCAAAAAAAGAAAGGCAACCAGCCCATATTTTTCCGAAAACAAAAAGAATTACCCCACATTGAATTGCCAAAAATCGCAATTTTTTCTCAAATCTAATCCGAGATTTTTCAAAAAATCAAAAGCAGAACCCAGAATGCACGAAATAAAAAACACTGAATCATTGACACATTGAAACAACGAACCATCGAACCGATTTTCGAAAACATTCACATAAAATCGGGTATTTGGACAATTTTTAACTATCGTCGTGGTTAGGATTTCGAACTATATAAATCAATACCCATGTTTGTCCAATTACCTTTGGTAAGAAAAAAATCTCCTTTGAGATTTCGGCTCAATCTCAATCCTACGCTTTACTCAGAGTTTTCCCCTTGCCCCGAAGGGGCAATTTCCTTTAAGATGGTAGCTCAAGCTCACATATGCTCGGATATCCGAGCATATGTGAGCTTGAGCTACCATCTTAAAGGAAATTGCCCCTTCGGGGCAAGGGGAAAACTCTGAGTAAAGCGTAGGATTGAGATTGAGCCGAAATCTCAAAGGAGATTTTTTTCTTACCAAAGGTAATTGGACAAACATGGGTATTGATTTATATAGTTCGAAATCCTAACCACGACGATAGTTAAAAATTGTCCAAATACCCGATTTTATGTGAATGTTTTCGAAAATCGGTTCGATGGTTCGTTGTTTCAATGTGTCAATGATTCAGTGTTTTTTATTTCGTGCATTCTGGGTTCTGCTTTTGATTTTTTGAAAAATCTCGGATTAGATTTGAGAAAAAATTGCGATTTTTGGCAATTCAATGTGGGGTAATTCTTTTTGTTTTCGGAAAAATATGGGCTGGTTGCCTTTCTTTTTTTGATTTGGGTTTGCATTTTTTGTATTGCACTTTTTGTCGATGGTAACACTTTTGGGCAAATTCGTGCTATCTACATTTTTAGGGATTAGTGTTCAATTTTGTGGAATAATGGACAGTTAATTTATATCATTTTTGATATAAATTGACGCTTGATTGGACAAAAGTGGGGATTTGTGCATATGCACACGATTCCGCAAATGTGGGGTTCAGAGTTCTAACCAACCATTTATAAGGGGTTTTATTCGAAAACTTTTTAAAGAAATGCTTTCCAAGTGGAAAGTTGCAGGTGATGGAAATGGTGTTTGTGCCTGATTGGGCAAAGGCATATGACATAAAGGAAGATGCCGTAGAAAGGGCATTAAAAGTGGACAGGGACCGACTACCATTGCCAGATGTAGGAGAGGAAGTAGAAGTGATTTTTGACGACGACCCAACAGAAGTGGACGCTGGAGACAGAATATTCCTCGTAGCACCGGTAACAAAGGACAAGGCAAAATATTCTCTTGTTATTCCAAAAACTCTGGCATTTTCTTTGACAAAGGAGATGAACAAAAACGGACTTGTAACTTTGAAGGGTTGTAGGGTTGTAATAACCGCTGTTACTGGTGAAGCAGGCGGACAAAAGGATGCAAAAATCTACAGAGGACAAATAATTGAGTTTCCAGAGAGTGCTAAAGGAAAAGGAGCTATTTAGCCTTTTTTTAATTTATTTTTTATTTTTTTATTTTCCTTTTTTATAAGTGTAATCTTTTGATGTGTTGATTTTCTGTTGTTGAGTATTACTTGGTAATACTTGGGTATTACTCGTATTACTCTGGTATTACTGAGTAATACTTATGTATGTTTTCCAAATTTCAATGTAGTTAAATTATATATATTTTGCAAAAGTATTAAATGAAGCGACCAGATTTGTCCGTTTAAAAAGTTGCAGGGTCAATTAGGTGTCTTTTGATTAGAAAATGAATTTCGTGGTACATCTCAGAGAAAGCTCAGGACCAATAGTACCCCCTAAAATTTTGTTTTAAAAAGAAGCAATCTGGTCTGTTTTTAGGGTGCTTATCTTTGATTATATTTGAGATTTATTATGCTACTGAGTGTCAAGGAACTAATGTGAAAAGGAGCATTTTGGTGGGTTTTTAGGTGGGTTATCTCGTGGGAAAAGTTGGGTTTTCGGGGGTAATTTTTTCAAACCTTTTCCATTTTTTTGGGAGTAGTATGATTATTAAGTTGGGGGTTATCTCGGTGAAATCTCAATTTTAAGGTTCATTTTGAAAGGGGGTTCTCCTTTTCAGGTGGGGTTAAGTGTCTTACCTTGTTATTGGGTGTCATAGAAAAGATTTAAAAATATTACTGTTGGATTTTCCAATTTCTTTTGATAAGCTGGTTTGTTTTGGTTGTGTAAATGTGATGCTGCGAAAATTTTTTAAACGAGTAAATGGTTGTTGGTTTAGAGAATATGAAGGGTAGAGGGAGAGATTGTTATGATGCTCATTCTTTCACTCTTATAAACTTTTTGGTTTGGTTTCTGGGGGATGATAATGTTTGACCCGTAGATATACTCGGAGTTATATTGAAAAACAGATTGTTGCGTTTATTTCTCAGGGTTTGGATGCTTTAAAGATATCAAGGTTGTTGGGGTGTGATGTTAAAGATGTTGAAGAGGTGAAATTTAAAATGCAGGAAGCTGTTGGAAGGTGTAAGGTAGAAGGAGTTGTTTGTGGGTGTTTTTTTAAACCTGTGCCGAGATGGTTGGTGTATGAAAAGAAGGTTAAAAATAAAAAGAAGAAGGTTAAGAAGGAGCTAACTCTTTTGCAGAAGTTGTCTATTATTTCTTATGGGCATATACCAACGAATCTTTTTTCTAAGAAGATTTTGAGTATGGATAACGATGGTGAAGTTTGGTGGGTTGTGAATCTTAGTAGTGGTGTTTCGTTTGTAAGTAAGAATTATGTTCCTGTTGGAAGTTATGTTGTGGTTGATGTTCAGAATTTTAATATTCCTGTTGGTGGTAGGAGTCATAAGATTGTGAGATGTAATTATGCAAAAGGTGTTAAAATAGTTGGAGAGGATGTTAAAAATATTGATTATGAGGAAGCTGTTAAGTATGTGTCTCCTATTTGTGGAACTCCATTATATACGAAGGAGCTTTTTGTTTATTCTCTTCTTTCTTATGATGCAAGTGGTCTTAGAAAGCCGGTTCCTATTTTAATTTGTGGTCCTTCTGGAACTGGTAAGACGACATTTTTAGTAGGAATTCATGAATCAATGGGTTTTCCTTTGTTACATTCTGATGATTTATCGAAGACATTGTTTGGGTATGTTAAGGATGGTGAAGCTGTTACTCCTATAACTCATTATTGTGTTTTGGTAGATGAGGTTGACAAGGCAAGTCCTGATATGATTAATCTGATTTTAGAGGTTGCTTCTGGAGATTACATGGAGAGGTTTAAGTGGGGTAAGCACATACGACCACCATTTAGGGGTTATTTGTTTTTTGGGACATTGATGAGGGATGTGAGTTTTTGGAATGAGGTTAAGAAGAAAGCTTTTGCTCAGTTATTGAGGAGATGTGTTCTTGTTAATATTCAGCTTGATGCTGATAGATACTTTGAGGAGGTTAGTAGTAAGGGTATTGTTGGAAATCGAGAGCATTTTTATGCATTACTACGAAGGAGGTCGGTTGATGTTGTGTTTGATAATAAGGTTAGTAATGATTTTATTATGAAGTGGTTTAGGGATGTTAATTTGGATAAATATTCAGAGTTGGATTATGAGGTTCATTATGATAAGATAATGGTAAATCATGTTAAAAATCTTGCAATTGGTCGTGCCAAAGCTTTTGGGAAGAAGAAGGTTTCTGTTAGTGATGTTGAATATGTTTGTAAGGTTTTGTATAAACATCTTTATTCTTTAGGAATTGTTGAAATTTCAACTACAACGAGGAGTGAAATTCAGGAGTATCTGTCGAGCATAAAAGGTAGGACAATAAATCTTGAGACTTGTTGTAGTCGGTTCTGTATGTGTGAGGAAGCTGTTAGGGATGTGATGGATGATTTTTCGAGGGGTGGAATAGTTAAGCTGGTTGATAGTGATAAGTGGAAGGTCATTGGTGCTTCTGATAGTGATTTGTATGATGTTATTTTGGATAAGAAAGAGGAAGAGGCAATTATTAATGCATTGCAGTTGTCAGAACCGTTGACTATTGATGATATTTGTGTGATGACAGGTATTGATAAGGGTAAGGTTGAGAAATTTGTGAAAAAGTTGTTTGGTATGGGTAAGCTTAGGAAGCTTGGTGATAAATATACTTGGGTTCCGTATGTCTGAGGTGATAGGATGAGGTTGCATGCAAAACCGTTGGTTGGTAAGGATTTTGAGAGAGCTTGTAAGAAGCTTGAAAGGATTATAGGTGATGAACCTTTGTCTTTGAATGATATTGCCAATCTTCTTGATATTTCGAGGGGACAAGCTTGGAAGGTTGTGAAAGCTTTAAAGAAGAAGGGTGTGATTAAATATATTAGGTGTAAAGGTTATGTGCGGGTATCTAATGGGGGTTGATGTATATATATAATATATAAGGTATAATATAAGTGGTTTGATGAAGGTTGATGAAGAACTTTTAAAAGAGTTTGAAGAAGTTTGTAGAGAGTATGGTTTGGATTCTGAGAAGGTTTTGAACGAATTGGTTAGTGAATGGGTTGCAAATAGATATTACGATGTGTGGGTTTTCAAATTTGTTAAGTTTATGTATTTTGTTGTTTTACCTGTATTGTTGATTTGTGTTGTAATTTACGCTGAGGTATTTTAGAGGTATAGTGGTGTCTTGATGAGTTTGTCGATTGCTTTGTGTAGTTCTTCTATTCCTTTTTCTATTTCCTTTATTGCTGTTATTTCCGCTTCTTTTGCCAATTTTCTGAACTCTTCTGCTGGTCTGATTTCTATTGTGTAATCTGTATTTCCAAATCTCTTTGTGAATGTTACATTCCAACTACCTTCTATCTTTGAAGATTTTGTGAAATCTGGTTTTTCAACCGTTTCTACATATCTTTTTAGTTCGTCTAAGATAGTTGTCTGTAAATCTGTTGGTTCGATATCTTTCGGTAAATCTAATTCTGCAATCTTGATGCACTTTGTTTCTGTTCCTTTCTTTTTACATAACCAAGCATCCCACTTCATACTGGAAAAATTTTTAAGTGGTAATATATAAGTTTTTAGCATGTTAGACCAAGAAATTCATGCTCGGTTAACTTATATTCTTGGAAAGCTTCAGAGTTCTGGATATATTGAACGGGATGATGTTGATTTTATAAGGGAAATTGTTGAGAGGCATGAGAAGGATGTTAGGTTGGAAAATGCTCTTTCTGTTCTGAAATTTGTTGGTGGAGATAGATTTGTTCCAACCGATACGGAATATTTCATTAAAAATTTGGATTCTTATAGGTATTTCGTTCATAGAAGGATAGAATCCAGAAGAGAGAAACATGGGTATAAGGTTGACATTTCTAAGGATTTTGATGATATGGATTTACTTGCTGTTCTTCCTAAGATGTGTGGGGAGTATTGGCATTCTACTCTCAAAGCTTGGAAGGAGGATAATACCTATAGGGTTGAATGTACTTATGGTGAGGATTATTTGAAGTTAAGTGTTGTTAAGGGGGATGAAGGTGTAGAAGTTTATGTTGAGAGTAATCGTTTGGTGAGGGAAGAGGTTGATGTTGATTTTGATTATATTACTGAAAGTGTTAAGGATTACTGTCGAGGTTTGGATACTCCTTTGTGTATTGTTGTTAATTCGGAGTGTAGTTTCAATGCTTATAGGAGTCTTGGTGGGTCTCGTATTTATTTTTATGATTGTAGGACGAGGGTTCCAGCTGATAAGGTTGGCTTGTTTAGGGATGTAGTAAGGCGGTATGGCGGAGTTGTGAATTGTGGGGGCAGTAGATGTAGCTTTTCGATAGTTGAGGATGGGTTTGAAAGTATCGTCTGGGATATTTGGTATGAGATTGCAGATGATTATGTTGAAAGGTATTATGAAGATTTGCTTGATGATTATGTGGAATGTGCTTGTAATGAGTTGTATATGGAGAATGAAGGAACCAACTTGGATATTGAATGTAGTGGAACATACGCATATCCACATGGTGGTGGATTTATGTGGTATATGGGGGTAAAGGCAAATGGTATGTATGGTAAAGGTTTGTATGAGGAGTCGAAGATGTATTACGATTTGAGGAGGTTGTTTAGGTATGTTGATTGGTGAGCTTGTATATCTTCGGGGTTTGACACCTTCGCAGTTGGGATACCATTTGAGGAATATTCTTTCGAGGATTGGTATAGAGATAGAGGGAGAGAGCATTACAGCATACTATATGAAGGACGAGGATGCCTACCGTATATCTGTCTGTAAGGGAGTTGTTTATCCAGAGGAGTGCATACCTGTTTTGTACATTAGAAGGGACTTCATAGAGAACATTTGCAATAGATATCCAGAGTTGTCTTTTTCGTGTGAAAGAGCTTTGCAACCATATGAACGGGAAGTTGTTGAGGTGTAGTTCACAGTAGTGAAACTCCTAAAATTGTTAGTAGGACAAGTAGTAATAATGCAGTAATCAGTTTTTTCTCACTAAACGCAACAATCATTGCACATATGACAATTATAACTGCCATAATTGGATTTTGTGCTATTTTTGTTGTTATCTTCTGGACAATCTGGTTAATTATGTTTTGAAATTGTGTTGATGCTGTGCTTACGATGTCCATATTTTATTTGTTTGGTAGATAGTTTTTTAAGTTTGTGTTGGTACTTTATTTTGTGTTGGGATATTGTGATTGGAGATTATATAGAAAATTGTATGACAGGTGTAATCCGAGGGAATACATTGGTTGGATAGTCAATGATGTTATTCCTTCTCTTGAGGATGAGGACGATAGGGAAACTGCATTAGGGTGGGTACGATGTGTGGAATCATTCATTAAAAGGTATATCAAGTTTGCGAGTGGGTGTATGACAGATGATGAGGTTTACAGATTTTACAACGATGTCTTGAAGATGATTGATGAAGGAATAGATGCTAGAAAGTTTCAGAGGGATGTTGTTGTTGATGAGGAGTTGTTTGAGGCAACTGACTTGTATTATAGTGGGGTTATCACAGAAGATGAATATAAGGATATAAAGAAGATAGCAGAGTATACACGGGAAGCTTTGGATGAAGAAATTGAGAAGTTGTATGAGTTGAAGAAATTCTGTATTGGTGCGGAAAGTAAGTATGATGCTATTGTGTGTATTGAAAAAGTTGCTAATACTATGCACACAAGGGGACATATGCTGCCGGTAATGTGTGGAGCATATTTAGAGGAGTATATTGTTGATAATGTGTTAGGTCGTGAGAGGGAGTTTACCACGCTTGGAGACATTGGTGTGCTTTTATCGGAAGATGTGGCTTATGTATTTGAGTGTATTGCCAAGTTTGTGGGTTAGTTTGTCTTTGCATAATCTTTTTTAAGAACTGAATGTTGATTTTTCCATATGTTAAGGGGCATTTTCTGCACTCTTATCATTGCTTTAATGGTTCTGATGTATGTTGATACCAAGTTGACGGTTGAGCGGGTTGTGTTGTATGAAAGATGTAAGGAAATCAATCCGATTCTTAAGGATTGGTCTTGGGAATCATGGGTGTATTCTCGTCAGCTTTTAACTATAGCACTTTGCATTTTTGCTTGTTTAACTGTTTTGATTTGGAACAAGATGACATGGCATAGATACTATTTGATTTTCTTCTTTACGATTTTTGATGTTGCATACTCTTTGTTGCTTTACAAAATGCCAAATGTTTCACTTAGGGATTATTATGTCTTTGTTGTTAGTATAATTGTTATTGGTTTGGTTGGTATGCTCAGATTACGGAGGTTGGATTCCTTTTGGTGAATCCTTTAGTGATAAGAATTGCTGGTGAGATGGCATATTCTGATTATCCTCATTTGGTTCTGAAGAAGTGGTTATATGAGCTTAATGTTTCTGTTGGGGAACTTGCACGAAGGTTGTCGGTTCATCCTGAGTTGATTAGAAACTTTGTAGATGGTAAGAGAAAGAACATTGGTGTGAAGATAAAAGATATCGTTAGGGCGGTTGTTGATGTAGCGGAGTTTAACGGTTCTATTTCGAAATATGAAGAGTTTGTGCCTGATTTTGTTGTAAAGGTTGCTAATTTTGATGGTATGGTGGTTTTGGATTTTCTTAATAAAATAGGGTTGGAACCTGTTTTGGGAGATGTTTTGGATGAGATGGTTTTTGGTTTGGTTGTTTTTGATACTTATAAATTAGCTGTTGGTTATGACATTAGGGCATTGTATTCTCATTTTATGACATATACTGATAAGGCAATTGTGTTTCTTCATTCTGATGATTATGCACCTGTTTTGTTGAAATTTATGTCGGTTCGTCCTCGTGTTGTTGTTTATCATAATTTAAATGCTGTTTTTGATGTGAAGGGTTTGCATAGGAGGTTGGGTATTCCTTTTGCTGTTGCAGAGCTTGAAGAGGAAGAACTTATGAGGAGGTTGGAATTTTGACTTGGATTTCTCATATTTTGATTGGTTTCTTTTTGAATGATTTGTTGCTCAAGTTTTCAGGTGTTTGTATGGGGTTATATTTGGTTGGTTTGGTATTGCCAGATGTCATGGAGTATAATCATAGAACAATAGGGCATTCCTTGTTGTTGTGGTTGCCACCTTTTGTTGTTACTTACCTTGTATTTAGGGATGTGTTTAATTATTACTTACCGTTGTTTGTGGGCGTTGTTGTTCACATTTTCTTGGATTGCTTTTCGAAGTCTGGTGTTAGGATATTTTATCCTTCAGATTTTAGGGTTAGATTTGGTTTGTACAAGACATATAGTTGGAGTGAATGGTTGATTCTTGGTATATCTGTTGTTATATATTGGTATTTCAAAGGTGGTTTTGTTTGAGGTTTCCTTACGAGATTCTTAGGGCAGTTGTTAAAGACCCTTACAAATTTGATATTAATTTGATTCCTCCTTATGTAAAGGGTGTAATCTCTGCTTTTAGGGATTTTGTTAAGGATTTCTATGATAAATCTGTTTGTCCTTTCTCGTTGATGTATAAGGTTGTGGATTCGTTGCATAATGTTATAGAGGAGGATAATCCTGATAAGTTGCTGTTTTATTTTGGTGATTTTTCATACTATTTGGGGGTAATTCGTGAGGAATATAAGATGAAGAATATTTCTGCTGTGTTTGTTGACAAAATGCAGTATTCTTGTGCATCTTTTGTTGTTAGGAAATTGTTCGATGTTTGGAGGAGAAACTTTTTAAAGAAGTGATTTTCCATATGGAAAATATGAACTTGGAGGAGTATCTTAGGAAGCAACTTGAAGGAATAAAAAAAGATAGGATGATGCTTGATAAAATTGAACAAGACATTAGTGAGAAGTTAAGAATTGTTAATTCGACGGATTATGATGAACTTAAGAAGTTGCTGTGCTATGGTTCTATTGCCTATTGTTGTGGAACTGAGAAGAAATGTCCTTTTAGAGATTATGTTTTAATGAAGCTTGGAATTACTCATAGGGAATATGAAAAGCTTAAGAAAAGGTGGGATATTGAGTTCAAGGCATTCATCAGACAAAAGGAGAGTGCAGAGACCGTTTAGTTATTTGTTTCTTGGGTGTTCTGTTGGATTGATATATTACATATCATATAGTTTGGATTGGGAGTATGGTTATTATTTTTTACTTGGTGCTTTGGTAGGTATCTTTCTAATGTTTGTTTCGTTTGTTATTGGTGGATATTTAGATAGGAGGTTGGAAAAAGAAGAAGAGGTGAAGGAGGGAGAGTAAATGGTTTGTTTCTGGAGAAATAAAGAGAGGAGTACTTTGTCTGTGTTGACTGTTGGAGGTAAAAAGACATTTGTCAGGAGATTTACAGATAAGAAGGAGTACATTAGATATGTAGAAGCTTTGTTTGAGAAATCTGTGTCTGCGACTGCTGTCTATGAGGCAAAGGGATACAAATTGGAAATCAGTAGAAGTGATAGCTATTTTGTTTTTTCAGCATCTGCAAGGAGCTATCTGTTTGATTTTGACTATATTTACAACGAGATAAGAAAGAAACTACCAGAGGCAAGGTACAAGGATGTTGAGCAGTACTATGATAATTTGGTTTATCTTGTGCATCGTAAGAATTGGAGACCGATATTAGAGGGGCATGTCAGACCATTTTTGTTGCGTTCAATTAGATGTAGTGTTGCTAATGTTGGTATGCGACAGGATATGTATGCAACTGTATACATTTCAGGTATTTACAGTATAAAGGAGATAACGGCACCTGCTGAGAGAATTGTTGAGGAAATGATTGACTCCATTACTAAGGCAATAAGAGTTGTTCATTCAGAGATAACTCAACAATTAGCTGGTGAAGCTCTTGATAGGACATTAAGTACTTTAATGCCAAAAATTGAAGAGGTTAAGGTTGAGGAGAAAAAGGTTGAGGAAAAGAAAAAAGAGGAAAAGAAGAAGGAAGAAAAGAAGAAAAAGAAGAAGAAAATTTCTATAGAGAACAAGGATGAGCTGGTGGTTTATGCTCGTTCAAGAGATGTTCATCCGTTGTGTGTGATTTGCAAGAGACGGTGCAAGAAACCATACGAGGAGTGGAACTTTGACAAAGACCCAGAAGAGTTCTGTAAAAAGTTTTCGTATAATAGACGCTAAACCGCTGAGAAACTTTGATTTGGCGTTGGTTGAGTATTGTGTTGAGTTGGGCAATCGAATTTACCTTGTGATAGATGGTAAGCTCTACTATACTGACAAGAAGAAAAACGAAAAGTGGTTGGATGTCTGTGTTGCGAAGTATGGTGTTCCAGAGTATATAAAGTGCAGGGATGGTGTCATTTCATGTTGGTAATTAATCTTACAATTGCTGATTCTCCGTACTGGATATGTGTCAAGAACAGACAGGTTGTATCTGTTTCCGATGGAAAGAATACGGTGTCTCTCAGTATATCTTTGACGGATTTTATTGATTTGGTTGCTAGTTTTATTTCAGATATTTGTAAGTTGACGGGTGTGAAGGTTAGTGTGAATAGGTTGGTGAGGATAGATACTGGTGTATCTTCGAAGGATATAGTATCTAAGTTGCCTCAGATTTTTTGTGATGTCTATGATGCATTAATTCGTCCTTCTACTGTTGATGCAATAGTTAAGAAAACTGGTAGGACACCTGCAACTGTTAGGCATGTTCTTAGTTTCTTTGATGCCGTTGGTATTGCTAAGAAGGAGGGAAAAAAGTGGTATAGGTTAACGAAGATAGAACCGGACATTGTTAAATTGTTAAACCTTTTAGAACAAAAATCTGTTTGGGGAGATTATGCAAGGAAAGTTGCTAAGGAGTTTTTCAGTTTGAAGTAGGAGGTGATATGTTGAATGGTGTTGCTGAATGTCTTGATGCCTTGTTTAAAATTCTTAGTTCTGAACCGATTGGAGATGTTCTTGAGGAACTGTACAACAAGTTAGATGAAATAAAGGATAAAGGATTTCCTGTTGAAGTTGATATGATATATCAGAAGTTGCATGAGTTGTTGCATCCAGATATAGAAGGCGAATTGAAGTTTTGTCCATATTGTGGTTCTCTTGTGTTGATACCTTTGGGTAGTGATGGGATACATTGTGATAACTGTGGAAGTTTCGTGGGTGTAGATGATTGACGATGACGGAAGTTGAGAGTACTGGAGAACTTGCTGAAAGATTCAAGCGTTTGGGGAGATATGATTTGTTTAGAACTGTTAACCTGATTAATAGCTATATAAGTGCTTGTTTGAAGGTTAAGCGGATGTTTATTGAAGAGATTACAAGGAGATACCTTGATGGGGAGATAAAGGATTTATCTGAGTTGAATTATCAGGATAGGAAGGTTATTGAGGCATATATTAGGAGGAAAACTGCTCGTGAAAAATCTTCTTTGGATGGGTGGTATGGTGAGGGAAAAAATTAGAGATGTTGTAAAGGAGTTAAGTGTTCTTGCTGAGGAGATGAGGTTGACGGGTATAAATGCAAGGGATGGTGCTGTGTATTTTGCCTATTTGAGATTAGTAAAAATTATAAACGAATTGCTCCCTTTTTTAGACAAGGAAACTGCTGAGTTGATTAGGAGAAGGTTGGAGGTGTAATTTTTGGTAAATATGGATTCGATTCTGTACAAAATTAGTAAGGTTGTAGGTGATATACCGACACACGTCATATATAAGGGCAATTCTGGGGATGGAAAGAAGTATGATGTTTATAAGGATGATGATGTAATCTGTCGTGCTGTTGTTAAGGGAAATGTTATGAAGATTTTTAAGGGTAGGAGGTATATCGGTAAGGAATTATTGAGCAAGGAGGAGTTGCTTAAGATTTAGAGAAGGAAGATTTTTAAACAACTGATTTCTAATTTGTTTTATGTTAAACGATGACATAGTGAGGATTATAAAGAAGTTCAACAGTAAGGGGATTAAACCAACTGCTGAGGATATTCACAATGCTTTGAGGGTTGAAGGTAAGAAATATCTTTTGACAACTGTTATACAGGAGCTTAAAATGATGAGGATGTATGGTTATGTAGATAGAGAGGTTAAAGGAGGTACTGCGAGGTGGTTCGTAAGGAAGAAGTAGGATATCCAATTGATGATTTGATTAAGTTTTTTGGTGCTAAGAGGGTAAGAAAGCATAAACCAAAGAGAAATGTTTCAGAGGAGGATTTCGATTGGTGGATTTTTGTATATAAGAATCGGTTCATTTATTTTCCAGATTATAAGGTTATTGTGTCTGAACTTGGAAGGTATAAGAAGAGGTTTAAGTTTGTCCTTCTTGATAGAGATATGAAATCTTTTGGTATTTGTTATGATTCTAAAGGTGAATTGAAGCTCTATAAACCTAAATGTGGTTTGTATCGGTTGTATGTTCCAAGGGGGTTAGGTCTTTTTGATTCTGTTGATGGTTCTGTTTATGAGTTTAAGAGAACATTTTATTTTAAGAAATGGTTGAAGAATGTTATGGTTTTTTCTTATGTTGCTCCCCTGACATCGTATTTTTTGGAAAAGTATGTTTCTATGACATATAAGTTGCTAACTCTTGCTGGGTATAACCCAAGGGATTATGCACCTAAGGTTGTTGCCTATGTCAAATCTGTTCTTGATAGGATGGGGGTTGTGAATCCTATTTTGAGAGCTTATCGTGCTGTTAAGTATTCAATGAATACTGATTCTAAGCTTATTTATGAGGTTGTGGATGGTGTTAAGAATGTTAACTTGGTTGCGGTTTAATGGTAGGTATTACAGGGTTTATCTTTATGATTTCAATGTTGGAAAGTATTTTGAGTTCGGAGGTAGAAAGTTTAGGATTATAAACAATGTTGTGTATGTGTTGAAGCAGATAAAGGGTAAGAGGTTGTGGATTAAATGTGGTAGGATGGATGGTGAAACTGTTGTATTGTTTAGAGGTGTGTCTGTGGAGGTGTAAATATGGAAGAGAATGAAATGAAGAAACTTAAGCATCTTGCACTTCTTGCTTTGGTTATTTTGATGATTTCTATTGTGTCTTTGTTTAGTTCTTATAAAAAACCTGTTGAGAAACCAGAGAAGAAGATGGATTTTGCCGTATATGCTATATATGATGAACCTCTTGAAGAGATACGGTTTTTCAATAATGGTTTGTTGGTTTCGTTTAGAACTCCGGGAATTTGTGTTTTTAACGGAACTATTGCTGTTCGTGGTATAGTGTGTATTGTTGATAATAAGACATACACTAATATGACACCAGTATACTTGGAGGCTTTCAGTAAGTTTTCTGATTCGTATTATTTTAGAAATGTGAAGAAACCTGAAAACTATATATTCTGCTATGCATATGTTGATGAGGATTGCCGTGTTGGGAGCTGTTATAGAAAGAAGCATGGATATGTTATAGGTATGATTTGTTATGGTAATGCTACGGGATGTAGTGAGGTGATATATCGTTCTAGAATAGATACTGCTGGTAGTGAATCAGGTTGTTAATTGATATGAGAAAGTTTTATTAATGCAGAATACTTTTATGGGAATCGTGTTGGAGGAATATAAATTGGTGAGTTGTAGGCTGGAACCGTTCTTGATGTTGTGGAAAGTTTTATAAATGTTTGATATTTAGAGTTATATATGGGTATGAGGATTATAGAGGAGTGGAATTGGTATTTGTATGATTTCTTTTGGTATAGTTATGCTGGGTTTTTTTATGTAATTGCTGTGGTATCTGAGTCTTTTAGGAATAGTTTTTTCCAAGGTTGTGGTTTGTTGTTCTGTTTGATTTCAGCTATTGTGTTTTTTATGTCGTCATATTTTATTTTAGGTGAAAGGTTGGAGGTTCCTTTTGTTTTGGTTGGTGCTGTTTTGTGTTGGTCTTTTTATGTATTTTCGCCAGTGGCAATTGCTATTGATTCTGCTGCTTTGTTATTGCTTGGTTTGACACTGGCTATGACGGATTGATTTTATAGATAATGTATTGTTTTGCAAACTTTTATATATTGTGGCTTCTTTTGATATTGTCAATGGTTAGTAGGTATGATATGGAAGAAATTGCAGACAATTTGGAAAAACACGGACTTGTGTGTGATGTCATTTATCAAACAGGACACGGTATTTTTGATGTAACTTGTCATAGTGAGGGAAAGGACATTCATTTGAATGTTAGAAGGAGGAAAATCTTCGTTGATTATAAGTTCCGTGCTTTTATCTCAGGTACTGTTCCCGAAGAATATTTTAAGGATATTGCTGCTGAGAAATGTTTATCTTCTGAAATGAATACTTGGGAATGCTTGGTTGCTCTTGCTGATTGTAAGAAGTATGGAGAGGAATATTCTTGTGAGGTTGAAGTTCCTGAGAATATACCAGAGGATGCTGTTAAAGGATTTGTAGAGGAGATTGAATCACTTGGTGGAACAGTTAAGCGGGAGGATAATCGTATTAGGTTTAATGTTCGTTATTACGGTGTTTTGATGAGGAATCTGTTTGATGAGGTTATGAAGTTTGATTGGGGTAGGGATTCTGTTATGAAATTTTATGAGAAGTATAAGGATGTTTTCGTTGCTGATATTGTTGCTGGTGTTAGTAATTGTTTTGCTAAGGATGTTAGTGTTGATGCCTTTATTGACCACACTTCTTATAATCATTTTACTGTTAGAACTGATTTGAAGTTTAGTGGTGATGTAGGGACTCTTGGATGTGTGATTGATTTCCTTGATAAGAAGTATTATCAGGAGATTTAGAAACATTTTTATACTCCCTGTGTGTTGTTGGTTTTATGGAATCAGAATTAAAGCTTATTGGTAATGTAGTGTTTGGACATTTATCAGCACCTGCTGATGTTGTTGATGAGATTTGCTCTTTTTTAGATGAAAAGAAGATACTCTGCTTTGCAAAGAAGGAAGGTAGAATGGAGGATGTTTTATTTATCGGAAGATATGAAGATGTGGTTGATGCTTGTATGGATATTGTTGATAAATATCCGGGTGCCTCGTGTGGTGTTATTCGTAAGAAGATTGCAAAGGACTATGAGGTTTATGGGTGGTAGAGATGAGGATGTCAAAGGAATGTGTTAGGGCTTTGTATGATGTTGGTGTTGATTTGGGTTCCTTGGAAGTTGCTTTGAGGTTTAATCTTCCAATTGAAAACCTTGACATTCTTTTCAGGGAAGCTGCACTTGGTGAATCCTTGCTTAGGTTGTCAGATGCCTGTAATATTCCAATTGACCCTTCTGCTGTTTATGCAATTCAGGATTACATCCGTGCTGGTGATTATGTTTCTGCAAATTATATTGTAAGGGATTTAATGCAGAGAATATTTGCATATATCGAGGGGTGATATTATGGAAGATTGGAGAAAGAAGGAATGTGAGAATGCTCTTGAAAGGTTGTTTAATGTATTGAAAGATATACGGGCTAAGGTTGCAGAAAAGTGTAAAAGTGTTGAAGGACCAATAACGCTTTATTGTAAACATGCTTTGGGGGATATTGATGATATGATGAATAAGATGGGAAGAGGTAGTGGATTTATTTTTGAGGAATTTGTTGGTGTGTGTGGTTATTTTAGGTCGTTGTCGGAGTTGTTGAATGATGATGGGTTTATAGGTATGCGAGTAGGTCTTGAATCTGCATTCAAGTCTGTGTACTGGGACTGTTGTAGGCATAATGTTGAGGAATGTCTGAAGTCTTTGAAGGAAGAGAGTAGATTGTAGGAGGTAAGAGAATGGTAGAGGAAATTTGTTTTAGGCGTTCTGATGTGGATTCTTGTATTTCTGCTATGAAGGGGTTGTCGTATGAGCTTAAGAATTTACTTCGTGAGTTAAAGGAAGATGGTGTTTGTAATAGGTATGAACCGGGTTCAAGAGAGAGTATATTGTGTAAGGAATCCTTGGATAATATACATACTGCTATGAATGTGTTGTGGGATGGTGAAACAGATTTTGCAAGGTATGTGATTGATGCTATTGTTGGGTTATCGTCGTTAGGATTGGTGGAATATGCAAAGGCGTTGTCTTCTTATCTTGAATATACGGTAGATAGGTGTATAGAACCTTATTCAAAGCTATGGAGAGAGGAGATGGGGAAAGAGTGGAGTGAGTTCTAATGGTAGTAATTAGTGATGAAGAATATGACAAATGTTTGAAGGAGATACATAAGTTTCGTGAGAAAGTTTCTGAGTTATATGATAGAGCTATTAATCTTTGTAAAAGGTATGAAGAGTTTGTAGAGTGGGAAGCTGATTGTGAATATTGGTTTAGGAGTTTGAAGTCAGTTGCTAAGGATGTTGGTAGGGGTGATGCTTATTCTGTAGGTTATGAGGTGGTGAGTTCTGCTGAGAGTATTGAGGGTTTTATTTGGATTTATTTGAGGGATGAAGAGTTTAAGGAAATTTGGAATGAATTGCATAAAGTTAAATTTGAACTTAAGAAGTCGTTTGCACAGTTGATGGATGTCTGCTGTGATACATTCTTTGATGCTTATGTTAGTGCTAGGAAGAGGTGGGGTAGTGAGGAGTAATTCTTGTAGTGAAAGATGTTTGGATGAGATAGAACAGTTGTATAAGGAGATTGATGATATATATCGTTGTGTATGGAGGACTTGTAGGGTTTACAAATGGTACAATCCAAATGTGGATTGTGAATGGGTTTTAGAACCTTTCAGAGAAATTAAGGAGTTTTTTAGTGAAGTAAGAGGGGATGTAGTTAGGTCTATGATAGATGCTATTGATTCTTTGAATGTTTTGTTATTTGGAATATTAAGTGTTAAACCCACGGAAGAGCTTGTGGAAGCTTATTTAGACCTTGTGAGTTGTGCTTCGAAGTATGAGGTACTTGTTGAGCGTGTATTTAGGAAGTGCTGTTCTGTTGAATGTTTTAGTGAGTATGCAAATTGGTTGAGGAGAACGGTTGAAGAGGAAGGAGAATTTGAGGAGGGCGAGTAGAATGGAGATGACACCAGAGGAATTTGTCTCGAAGATATGGGATTTATCTGTTGAATTTGATAATGCCTGTAACACTTACTTTAGTCAGAGTAGTTGGCAATGGTATTCTTGCAAGGATGTTTCTCGTTACATTGGTAACACTATGAAATGTCTTGGAGAGGAAGATGTCATTGGTTGTTTGATTGGTTCTTTGAGGAATGTTACATTCGAATGTAGTAAGCTTACTGAGTTTGTTAGTTCTTTGATGGATATTTACAAGAGTTATGCAGAGGTTGTTGAGGATTATATAAAGAGTATCTGTGGTGGAAAGGATGGATTTGGAAGAGCTGAATTACGAACTGAGCAAGATTAGAGAGCGTTTGAATAAGATGTGTAGTAAGTATGGTAGAGTTGTTCAGAATGCTTGTAAGGAGTATATGAATAGTGTTGATGAGCTTGTTGAAGCTATATCTAGTGGAAATGTTACAAAAGCTTTGATATCTGCTTCTTTGGCGGGTCATGATGTGTCATTTATTAGGAGGAATGTTTCTGATGATGATGCAAGAACTTTGCTTGATATTGATACTAAGATTTATTATTTGATTGATGAGTATTTAGAGGATAATTGGGAAATTACTAGGAAGTTGAGATAGTGGTATTAGCTATTGGAATAAAGAGGATCCGGTATCTGGGGGATGTACTTGAGAAAGAGATGAATGAGTTAGAGGATATAATCTCTTCTTGTGATTCTATTTGTGCTAGGTATCATGATTCTGAATTTTGTAAATCTGCTTGTACAGAGGTATATGAGTTGTTTAACAAGTATAAGGATGCTGTGTGGGGATTTGTTGGTTCTTTGGAAAGTGGAGATGTATGGAAGATGATGATGACAGACAGTTATCGTTATATTGATTATGGGAATTTTCTCAGGGATATTTTGAAGGATATTTCTTTGGGGTATTATAATGAAGCTAATCCTTTGATTACTGGTGTATTTAGGCATGTTAAAGGATTTATGAGGTTATATGAGTTTAAGAAAAAATGGGATGAGTGGATGTGGTTTGGGGAAAAACATTTAAAGGAATATGGACTTGAAAAATATTTGAAGGAGGGGATTGATGATGAAGTGTAAACTTGCAAGGGTATATGACAAGGCAACTGAGTATCTTGCGTTGGTTTGTAAGTTTGACAAAGATGATGAACCACTATTGGAGAGAGTTGGTTGGACTGATGTTGAAGATTTGACATTTATATCCATAATTGGACCTAAGGCAAGTGCTGCTATATCGCACTTCGATTATCCTCCGTATGATATAAAGGAACGCTCTGAGAAGATGGATGTAAATGCAACTACAATTAAACTTGCAGAATACTTGAAAGGAAGAGGATTTGCTCAGATACCAAATGTGATAGATTTAACCAATTTTAGGTCTCAATATGTCCCTTGATGATAGAGATTTAAGAGTTGCTGTAGCGAAGGGTGTTATACAGGCATTGTGTAATAAGTACAATATGAAAGGTGCTTGTGATAGGATATTCAGTACTTATGAGAGTATGCTCAGGGATATAGAGAAAGATTCAATGTCTGACCTTGTCGAGGATGCTTTTTCTTTCTGTGCTGCTGTTTCATGGTTGGAATCTGTTGTTATGATGGATACTGTTGATTATGATAGTTTGCGTGAAAATGTTAAGGTGTTAGAGAAGGCAGTTATTGGACGGGCAGTTGAAAGAGACCACGAGCATGGAGTATTATAATGATGTCAGAAGTGCTATTAAGAGCTATTTGGAGAAATATAAGGAGGATACATATTCAGATATTCCATTAGATGAACATCCTGCTTTGGTATGTGAACGGGATGGAAGGTATTTTGTTCTTGAAGAAGGTTCTGCATTGTCTGTTGGTCCTGTTTCTGTGATTACTGAGGATACGATTAGGAGGTGTGGAAATGCTGTTGCTGCTGTTCATATTCATGGTTGTCGTAGTTGCAGTAGTATGCCGTCTATCGAAGATGCTGAGATGTTTTCTATTGCAGATTATGTCTGTGTTGCAAGTTGCGGTAAGGTAACTTGTTATAGGAGATTTCCGTTAAATCTTTATTCAGATGTAAAGGTTAGAGGTTTCTCTGAAACTGTGCCTGTGCTTTTGGCTGTTAACGGGCAGGTTGTCATTGGTAGTGCGGATGTTTATGACATTGAGGAATGTTCTGGTTTCGAAGATTATGTAGCATTTGAGGTTGAATAATTGAACCGAAATCTCTTTATTGAAGTGATATCCTTTTTGTAAATATGAAATTTTTGAAGGTTGTTGGTAGATGGTTATATGTTCCTTCTGAAATTAGAGAGCGTTTTAAGGATATGAAAGCTGATTATTTTCGGATAGAATATCGTAAGGGTAATTTTGTCCTTATTCCGTTTATTAAGGTTGTACCGGCAAAAGTTTACCATCCGGGGAACCGTTACTATGTCTATGATGATAGATTGAGGATTGAACCGGTTGATATTAAGGAGATTGACATTGATAAAATAACTCAGAGACGCATAAGGAGTTTGGGTGGTTCTTTACTTTATGTTGAAATTGAGAAACATAAGAATTATGTTGTTTGGACATATAAAGGTGTTGCATTTTTGATTACAAGAAATGCATTTTATTACGATAGTTCGTCTGGTTTGGATTACAATCAGGCAAGGAATCGTGCTTATATCATTGCTTCAATTTTAAAGAAAGAAGGTTTAGCAAGATAGGAGGTTGTGAGAGTGGATAATTTGTATGAGGAATTAAAAGAATTGAGGACAAAGGATAAATACCTCGGACAATATTACTTAATAAGAAGTTTTAGGAGATGAGAGGATTGGCGGCGGCGGAAGTATCTAATCCAAAAGTTGAAAGATATTTGGACAGTTTGATGAAGGAATTAGGAATACCAAAAGAGAAGGAAAGGAAAGCACGAGAAATATTGTTGAATTTATACAGGGATGCTCTTGAGGAGGGAATAGAGATAGTTATGCGTAATGTGCGGAAGGCTTTGATTGGAAGTAACGACGATATAGTAAGCAAGAGTGCGGTGATGCGTAATGGATGATGAATTGTATGAGGAAATTATGTTGATGATTGAAAAAGCTTGGGGACGCAATTTTGACAATGCTAAACGATTCTTCAGGAGTAAGGGCAAGGTTTCGACACTTGAAAAGTATAAAAGAAAATGGCGAAAGGAATTTGTTGAGGACATTATAGAAATAATTGACAAGGTAGAACTTGGATAGGTGGGATAGAAATGCAAGACGGGAAGTTGATAACAAATCTTCGAGATGTAGCTACTCGCTTGGATAAAATAGCGGTTGAAATGCTTAGATTGAGTGCAAAGCTCTCAGCAATTGCCGAAAAGGTTAAGAGAGGAGAGTTATGATGAGGGGAATTGATAGGGGATTTTGGTTGAAGATAATTTGGAGGGAAACTCCTCTTTGGTTGATATGTAGAGAGATACCGAGGTTCTACTATGAGAAGATGGAGCAAAGAGGAAATAGAAGTTCTTAGGAAGGTTTATCCAGATGCTGGTGCAAAGAAGGTTGCTGAGCTTATAGGTAGGAGTGTTGATTCTGTCGTTGCTAAAGCTAAGGAACTTGGTATTAGGAGGAAGAGGAAGGTAGTATGGACAGATGAAATGGTTGGCTTTCTTGTGAGTAATTATAATGTTATGACAATGGATGAGATTGCTGAGTATCTTGGTGTTGATTCTGTTGATGTGTTGAACAAGGCTAGACAGTTGGGTTTGAAAAAGAATCATCATGGTAGGGTTACGGTTGTTGTTGATGATGAGTATGTAACTCTTGAACCAGATGATATTATAATGCTTTATGAAAATGGTTATTTTGACAATCTTGAGCTTAGGAGATTATGTAGGTTTAAATTTTTTAGGGATTATATTAATAGTAAGATAGGTGGTGTCCTTGAAAGACATTGAACTTGGTTTGAAGTATAAACAAGTTCTTGATGCTCTGTTTTCTGAAGCTATGTATGTTAGGGAAGTTGCTCGTAAGCTTGGGATAAATAAGGAAGTTGCTTCTGGTATTTTGCGTGGTTATTACAAGTCTGATAAGGTTGAAATGATTGAGTATGGTAGGACTCATAAACCAAAGACACCTATTGATGATACTGATGAGATTAATCCTTATAATATATATTATAGGGTGGGTAAGGAGAAACTTGCCAATGAAAAAAAAGAGATTGTCAAGTTTGTTGATAAGGCAAATAAGGAGATTGCTAGAAAGGCAGAGAGATTACTTGTTGATGCTTGTTATCAATTGGCGGATGATTTGGGAATAAGTAGAAAGGAGATATATGTTTCACCATATACTTCTCCTAAGATAGATGTTTATATTCGTCCCAAGCTTGTTGCTGTTGATATTTCTATTAGGTATGAAAATCCTGTTGGGGTTTCGTATATAGATTCTAAACATCGTAGGAGGGTTAGGAACAAGGAATATTACGATTTGATAATTATTGCACCTGCTTTTACGAGAAGTGCTTATAGGCGTGCAAAACGACTTGATGTTACTCTCATAAAGTTTCCGAAATCTTTTCCTGTTTTGCCTGTAATGGGATATTCTCCTTATGAGATTGCCTTTAAGTTCAAGAAGGTTGGTAGGATAGGAGTTCCTTTTGAAGAGGATGAGTTTGTGAGGCATTTGTATAACATCTTGTATCCTTATTTGGTTTAGTTAGACATTTTTTAGAGAAGGTTTTTAAACAAGTGATTTTCCATAGGGAAATTATGAGACACATAGGTATTGCGATTGTTTTGTTATTGATTTCAGTTGCTGTTGCAGATAGCTACTCTGCAACTGTTAGACGGGGAGAGTACATTGTTTTTTCAGATTATGCATTGAAGCTTGAAGATGTGTTTACTTACAATGGTACGAAGTTTGCATACTTTACAATGAAACGCTCTTGTAGCGATTACTGGTCAGGAACTGTTGCGGAAAATACATCTCGTTCAGTAAATTCTGACATCTCCTTGTATGTTGGGCAGGTTCTACTTGCGGATGTTGGTGCTGCTGTTGTTACTGTTACTACGACATTTTCAACCTCGTTTGGTTTGACATCTACCAATCCTTGTGAAACTACTACTACAACTACTCAGGAGAGTTCAAGTTCTGAAACTGAGCAGGTGTCCTATGCTTTGTACATTGGTGGTGTAGCTGTTACCTCTGGTGTATATGAATGTGAGCAAGCTGAATTGGTTGTAAATGTTTCAACATACAAAGTTGAGATAGAACCACAGGAATGTGCGTTGGTTCTTGGTTCTACAATAGAGGGTTCTAAGTTGGACATTGTTCTTTCACCAAAGTGTATGTTGAACATATCCGTTGAACCTGTTTACATAACTTTGCCTGTTGCTAAGTGGACTTTAAAACCACCTCATAGTGTCTCGCAGAGTTATGATGAGAACATTACAAGGTTGCAGAACCAAGTTAGGGATTTGAATAGTAAGATAGAGAATCTGACAACTATGTTGGATAGGTTATCTGGGCAGATTTCGGAGTTGAACAAAAAAGTTACAGAGGTTCAGAAAACTTCTACTGGGAAGAATGTAAGTGAGGAAGAAGAGAAGCAGGAGGAGCATGTTATTTCTTACTCTGTTGCTTGTGCCAATAAGACGGGCAATGTCTGGAATTATGATTTGAGTTCCTGTGGTTCTTCAATGGCGGTTACTATATTTGACAATAATCAACCTGCT
>QMWS01000002.1 GCA_003661745.1 Thermoprotei archaeon
ACCTTCTCCCGTCGTGAGCGTATTTTGTGCGATATGAGTTCCGCGAACCGGTGGATCTCCCGCGGCACCCTGTACGACTGCGCCAGAACACGCTCGCGGTCGCCGGGCAATGGAGGGTCGAAGAATGCCCGTGGCTCCGCACCAGACCATTCATACAGCGATTGATCGTCGTCTCCGAACAGCGCCAGGAACCTGGTTCGCCACGCTCGGAGCACGTCCAGTTGGAGCGGCGTATGATCCTGCGCCTCGTCCACGAGGACGACCTGCTGCGCCGGTAATACCCCGCCCCCGCGGCACGCCTCGAGCCACATTGTATAGTCCATGTAGCCCGCGTCCTCACACCAGGCCTTCCAGTCTCTGTAGATCTCTCTCGCTTGCTCGTCCCACCGCGAGACCGGCCACATCCGCTGCCGATATTCCACCATACGTTCGAATGCGAGCGACCCGCGCGACATACGCGTCTCAGGCGCCTGTTCGTCCTCGTCGTCGTCGCTTACCCGTCGGAGGCGCGGCACCTCGTCTGACCATCGCGCCGCGAAGCGCGGTACATCGAGGAACTCCTCGATCTTCGTCTCCGCCGGTGGCCCAGCCCCGAGCGCGCGCTTGCACCGCGCGTGTAGCGTCGTCACGTTGTCCTTCCCCAGCAGCGTGACGAGATCAGTCCCGCTCCCATCGTCTCTGCCCGCCGCTTCGCGCACCGCCGCACGCGTCAGGGAACAGACCGACACCTGGTCTTCTCCGAAGACGTCCGCCGCGCGAACCGCCCAGCGGGTTAGCTCTGTCGTCTTGCCCGTGCCAGGTGGGCCGAAAATTCTATACTCCGCTGTCATTCCACTCTACTCCTCTCACTATCCGCGTCCTGCCCTCCACCGTCCGGAACTGGCGCCGTTCCGCGCCAGCTGCGCCGAGACGCTGCGACGCCTGCCGGAGCGATATGTTAATCCGCCACCGTGCGGACATGTGCCTACAGAAGTCTTCCAGGCTGAACCACGCCTTGCCGTTGCGATAGAACGCCCCGCTCGCTGGCACCTCACCCTGCGCCATGGAGACCTCGGAGAGATAGAGTCGCACGTAGTGCATTATCTCCCCCGCCGCTGTGGCTTCGCCGCCGGTCTCCACATCCCGCGCTACATCCAGGATTCGCTGCGCGACCTGCTCGTGCGTAGGCACCGACGTGGCGCTCCGGCGACGGATAACAATCTTTGTAGCCTCCGCGACCGCGGTCTGTAGCCCGCGCGGGCTCATCAGCTGCTGCGTGCTGACGGCCACCGACCCCTGGTCAAATACGAGCTCGAGCGTAGTTGGCTCGCCGGTGATTCTTCGGACGTCGCGCAGGCGCACCCCATCACCGAGGAGTGAAGAGATAATCTCAAGCTTCTGCTCTCTGTCCACCGTCTCCTCGTCTCTCTCGCGATGCATTATAGACTCGATGACGGTCGTCAGTTCATCACGTTCCAATGGAGGTTGACACTTCTCGTTCCACGCTGACAGAAGCGTCTCCGCCTCAGTCCTCGACAGCCCAAGCCCGAAATAACGCCCCGCCAGTCGCGCAGCAGTCTGGTTCCGCTTGCCGGTGGGCGTGCCATGCACCAGCGCACTGTCATACCACGACAGCGCCGCGTCATCCTGCGTACCATGACGACCGCGCCGCCGCTGGAAGACAGAGAGATCGATTTCCGGCAATTCAACGTCGAAGATGCTCCGGCCAGGCAGCCACTCGTATCGCGACCCGCTGGCATGCCTCGATGGCGGCACGACGACAAATGCGCCCTCGGCGCGGATATCCACGCCTGGCAGGACGCGCACCCCCGTCCGCGGCGCCAAGGTCGCGTCCTTAGGCCAGCGAACGTACACATGCCACCCGCCGCCCCCCGTCCGCACCGTCGGCGCCAGCGGCAGCTCACCGTCCTTAAGCCCGAGCGCCTCGGACAGCGCCTCCTTGCCCTCCTCGCTGTCTATGTCGAGGACGATGACGCCTGAGACCTCTCCCGTGACCACTCCCAGATTCGAGTCCGGATGTCTTCTCAGTTCCGCCTCGATGATCTCCTCAGTCGCAGCGACGCTGCACCGTTCACGCCACCGCCCCCGGGGATGCTTCCCGGGGCGGTCGCAGTTTTCGTCACCGCACGTGCACGTGCCGTCGTCGTTAATTCCGTGCACGGCTACAACTGATAAGCCAGCTCTCACCAGTGCTTTCGCATCATCTATGATGCTGTCGTGCATTACGCTTCCTCCGAACTCACAGCGCGCGGGAGCCTGGTCGGCCCCCACGCGCGTTGATGCTGCTTATTTAGAACGGTGGCATGTTGTCATCGTCATCTGCCGCCTGCTTCCTGGAGCGCGTGGCCTCCTCCCTCGCACCTCTCGGCGCCTGCTCCGAGTCGAGCGGCTCGACGCGCGAGACTCGATTGAAGTCACGCTCTTCGCCGTCGCGGCCGCGGCGTCGCTCTGTGGTGATTGTGAGAAGCGCACGGCGGCCGACGAAGTCGTCCGTGTCCCCGCTCCAGACGCCATCGAGCTCCTCTTTCACGAACGCTGCGATGTGCTGCTTCAGGTTGAACAGCGCGTGCTCCTGGAGACTCGTGTACGATCGGATCTGGCGCCCGGCATGCTCCCCCAGGGCAATCTCCCACTGCCACACCAGCATCGGATTCCCGGAGCTGCTCTCGCGCTCCTCAGTGCTAAGGAGCTGCGCGACGTACTTCCCCGACGGTATCGCTTCCCACGCGGACTCGGCGTTCGACAAATCAATCACGATCTTAGGCATTTCACCCTCCTAGGATATTTCTCGCGGCTTCTATACCGCTTACTGCACATGCGACATGGCTATCTAGATAGCCGCTGGCATTTCCAACCACGTACACGCCTGGCACCCCGCTGACCTGCCAGCCGCGGTCAACGGCAATGCGGTATCCATAATACTTCGCCTCGGGCGCGTAGATAACACCATTGGGCAACAAATCCGGCAACGCCTCCGACAGCGCTAAGATGAATCGCGCGAATGCACCGTGGACGCGCTTCGGAAGCACCCTGCCGAAATCGAACGCTATCGCCTTGTGATTCGTCCGCCGAAGCTTTCTCCTTCGGCCTCGCGCGACACGGAGAAATTCCTCAATCGTCTGCACCGCCGTGCCGCCAGCCGCGTCGTTGACCCCTCGCGCCAGCGTGCGGACGTACTCCGGTGGGTCAGAGATCTCGTCCGTCTGCGCAATCCGCAGGATCAGTGCGAAATTACTGAACTGCGACTTCTTCTCGAGGAGATACGAGTGCCCGTTGACGTTTATGAAGCCCAGGCTCCGGTGGTTCTCGTTGACGACGAAACCACGCTGGTTGCAGCAGAATGTACGCACCTGCCAGTCGTCGTCGTCAGAGACCAATTTCCAGTCATAGAACTCCTCGAACGCAGGCTCCAGCGCCTTCGCCGGTGCCTCGACCCGAAGGCCAAACCCCGCGTGCCCTGGCACCAGCGTGGCGCCCAAGCCGCGCAGCACCCGCTCGCTCCAGCCAGTCCCCGCGAGCCCGGTCGCGATCACCACAGCGTCGAATTCCTCTGTTCCATCTCGATGCTGAACAGCGACCTTGCCGCTCGACGGAAAGACGTCGTCAATCCCGCGCCGCACGAACTTGACGCCACGCTCGACGAGGTCGAGGATCTGCAATTGCGTCACAGCGCGGATCCCTTCCGTCCCGAAATGCAGGAGCGGGTAGGTCTGGAAGGTCAGCCCCGTCCCGCGCCAGTTCGGCGTCTTAGTTGACGAACTCGAAACCAACCGGTACGGGATCCCGCCCGAGCGCGCGAGCTCCACAAAGCGCTTCCCCACCGCCGCGAGGAGATCGTCGTATGTCGCGGGATCGAAGACATCGAGCCCTTGCGTCCCCCTGCCAAACGTGAGCTTCCCGTCACTCATACCGCCCGCGCCACCGTCGCCCTCGAGGATCGCGCACGTCTCGCACGGGCAATGGTCGAGCTCAGGCAGGCGGCACTCTGTCCGCGCGGACATACGATCTCCGCGCTCGAAGATCGTCACGTCAACCTTGCCCACCAGGCCCTCGGCCGTGAAAAGCCCCGCTGGGCCAGCACCGATAATCGCAACTCGCCGCTTCCTCACTAGTTCCCCTCCCAAAGGCTCAGGATCTTGCTCATGTCCGGATCGAAAATCCCCCGCGCCTGCACCCCCCGTGCTTTGGCGAGGTAGCGCATTTTCGTCTCCTCGGAGACATGCTCGCTCAGGAGCAGGTAGCGCCGGAGCCGCGTGTTGCCCTCGTCGTCCGTCTCCTCGAATGTGGTCAGCCTGGCCAACACGTCCACAAACGCGCCAGCCTCAACGCCCAGCTGACCCGATAGCTGCGGGCACACCACGCCGAGCCGCTCGTCCGAACGCTCGTGCGCAAGCATTAAGACGTGCATCCGCGCCTCCGGATCGTCCTGATACGCAAGATTCCTAAACGCCCTGATGACCTTGCGCATCTGGTCGCCCGTGCGCAACCAGTCCTGTCTGGTCGGCACTGGCGTTGCTTCGAGATCCTCCGCGCTCGCCCCACTGCCGACGATGCTCGCGAGACTCAACGCCCGCTGCATCTCGGTCAACGTGTCGAGCACCACGCACCGATAGCCGCTCTTGCCCGAGGCGAGCATGTCGTAGACCTCCTGGACATCCGCCCACGACCGCGGCCGGACTATATCAACCGCCTTCCCGCGAATCGTAAGCGTACCTGCCTCGAAGTCCACTAGCAGCACCGGCGACGTCGCCTCGCAGTCCGCCGCGGTGCCCGCGAGATGTGTCTTGCCAGACCCCGTCACACCGTACACAAGGATGTTCAGGAACAGCGTGTCCTCTGCCGATACGATTTTCATGCTACCCTCCAGTTTGAGTGTCGCCCGAGATATTACCACCGCCCCGCCCGTCTTGTTCATACTGTTTCCGACGGTGGTAAGATGTTCTGAGAATGAATTCCCAATCGCCGCCGCTCTGATACACGCGGCAGACCTCGCGGAAGTCGCACATCGCGCAGCGCACCTGCGCGGGTTGCGGATAGATCAGAACTTCCCTGCCGCGCGTCGCGATCAGCTCGCGATACTGCCCGTACGCGCGTGTCAGGAACACCTCGATGTGCCTCTTCGTACGCGAGACCACGTGCCGCTCAAACAGCCGCGACCGAACGCGCGGCCCTGGACGCTGCTTCCGCAAGCCGTTCCAGATGACCCCTACTACGTGCTCCCCCTCGAGCCCGAGGTCGTCTGCCAGCGCCTGCCCCAACCACACCTGCGCGGACATCTGGTGATCGAGCTCGAGCCACGACGGATCGAACCGCTGGAATGTCTTGTGCTCAAGGACGTAGAGATTTCCGTCCTCATAGCTGCGCACCAGGCCGTCCAGGCGCGCGTTGAGAATGCACGCCGTCCGCCGCCCCGACGGCGCAGGCAGCGGGCGACGAAGGACATGCTCCGTCGCGAGCACCTCGAAGTTGTCGCGATTCTTGTACGTCTCCCTGTACCCGCGGAGCATCGCGATCCCAAGATCCCGATGATCCCTGTACTCCGTGGGATCCAGGTCGTCCCTGCGCGCGTCCCAGACAGAGACGAAAACGTCCACAAGATCCCCGCGGCCAGCGTAGTATTCCTCGAGCGCGCGGTGGATCGCCGTGCCGAACTCGAGCGCCACCGCGCTGGCGATAGGCCGCCACCCCTCCCTATACCCAAGGTGCCATGCCAGCCGACACGACATCGCGTTCAGCTGGCTCGGACTCAGCGTCACTTGCCGTCGCTTTGCCACTTCTCAACCTCCTCATCAGTTCATTCACTTGCACTTCACGCTTTTGGCTGATAATGTCGAAGATGTGCTCCTCAATGCTGTCTCTCGTCAATATCACCACAGTTTCCACTTCCTCGGCCCTCTGCCCGATCCGATATATCCTGTCTTCCGCGTGGATATTCCCAGCCGGATGCCAGGCGAGGTCGAGAAAAATCGCCCGCCGAGCCGCGACCAGGTTGAGCCCCTCGCCACCGACGCCGTGCGTCGCTACCAGCGCCTGCGCGTCCTCCTCAAGCGCCGCAAGCGCACGCTCGCGCTCGCGTGGAGACACGCTCCCCGTGAGCAGCACCGCGCGGATGCCCTCGGCGTTGAGCCGCTCGACGGCGCGCTTCGCGAGTTGCTCGAACATCGTGAAGACAACCGCCTTGCCGTCGCCCTCGCGGATGACCTCGACCAGCGCGTCTAGCTTGCTGCCGCCCTTATAGTCAGGAAAGACCAGGGACGGATCCAGCGCCAGCTGCCGCAGGCGCGTGACCTCGCTAAGCGCGCCGTCCGACCACACTTCCTCGTTACCGAAGCGCACCCGGCCGGTCTCGAGCATCTCATCGTACAGCGCCGCCTGCCCAGCAGGCATCTGGTAGCTCACGACCCGCCGCGTACGCGTCGGGAGCCCATCGAGCCTGTCCTTCTCCCGCCTTAGGACATACACCGAGAGGATACGCTCCAACGCCTCGCGCTCGCCGTCCTTGACCCCGCCGACCTTGATTCCGTAGCGCGTCTCGTGCACGTCGAAGAAGCGCCACGCGAACAACCAGTACGACGAAAAGCGCGCCGGATCGACAAGGTGGAGAAGGCTCCAAATATCCGACGCGACGTTGACCGTCGGGGACGCTGTCAGGAGGAATACCCAGTCCGCCTCCGCGCACATCCGCTTCAGCACGTCGAATGTCTGCGTCTTCCGGTTCCGCGCATTGTGCGCCTCGTCCACGATGATGAGGTCAGCGTGCAGATCGTTCAGCAGAATCTGTGCGAAGTTGCAGATGAGGAACTCATCAGTCCACGACCCCAGGATCTCCTGCCGCTCGTCCGCATTTCCCGTCAGCGCCAGCGGCGACCTGGTCGTCCAGCGACGGACGTGCTCCGCCCAGTCTGGGATCTTGGAGTCGTTACAAACGATAACCGCCCTGCGCGGCTTAGCAGCGTCTGCTGCAACTAGAGACATCACCGTTTTCCCAAGTCCTTGGCTATCCGCCAGGATACCACGCCGCGCGGCCAGGAGCCAGCGCACCGCGACCCGCTGGTGCGGAAGAAGATCGTCGCGACCAGGGGCGTCGTCCTGCCCCGCGAGCGATAGGAGCTCCTCCTGACGCTCCCGTATCTCGCGGAACCGCACGCGCAGCGCAGGAGAGATTTGGACTCGACCGCGATTGTGCATGAGAATGCGGCGGGCGACGTCGCCGCATATAGGAAACGATCGAGGAGGTCTGCCGAAGGGGCAGATTTCTGGCGGGACGTCGCCCTTGAACATCATTCTATCACGATAGAGATATAGCGTCCTCATGCTCCGCGCTCCTCCGCGATCTCCGCGAGTTGCGAGGAATATTTTGGCATAGCGCGGAGGACGACGTTCATCTGTTTCTGAGAGACCAGCTGGCCCGCGAGCACCCGCTCCGCGATGCTGGTCAGAATCTCCGCATCGCGGGCGTTGAAGCCCACGCCGTTACGATAGACCGTCCGGCCCGTCGCCTGCTCGTCGGCCTCCTGGCGCGCGTAGATGGCCAGCAGCGCGCGGATGGCCCACCGCGGGTCGCTGCTCACCTTCCGTCGAATCTCTTCCTGGCTGATCATGCTTCCCTCCGGAATCTCGTTTAGCTCAGCTTAGCACATCCTCGCCGCGAGAGAAATACCCTGCTCACTCCCGGAGGGCCTACTCGCCTCGCTGTTTACGCCGCCACCGGAGGACATGCGCCAGCGCGTCGCGCGCGTGCCTTCCGCGTACCAGGGCGGCCGCGCACTGCCTGTCCAGCGCCCCCGCCCCAGGCGGCTGGAGGACGAGCCGTATGCCCTCCTCCTGGCATATCAGTGTGACCGCGCCGATGACCAGTAACGGATCCCTGTAATTGACCGCCCTGCCAGCCGTGCCGCGGAAGTCCTCCATGACCACGACGTCCGCGCCGCGGATCCAGTCGCGCAGCTCACCAAGCCCCCGGATCTCCGCCGACCGCACGACACCACCCTCCTCCCGCACGACGCCCGTCGTCCCGCCAGGGTCAATCCCAACTACGATCTCGCTGCCCATGCCCGAAATTCCCCCTTTATTTTTGAAGAGAGTGAATCTTATAAAGTTATATATCGAACGCGCCTCAAAATTAAGGAGCGGATTGCTTGGCATTGTTTCCCCTCAGCCCGCCGGAAATTCCCCTTTATTTTTGAAGAAAGTGAATCTTATAAAGTTATATATCGAACGCGCCTCTAATTTAAGGAGCGGATTGCTTGGCATTGTTTCCTCGTAGCTCGCGCTCGCGCCGGAGGCGGAATCTGCACTCGGACGCCTCAATCTCCGAGTGCAGATTCTTTGCTCCCCGGCCTAGTAGGTCAAGCCGGCGGCGGGTTACCATTCAGCGGCTACGATCGCATCCCACTCGCCTTCTCGGCAGTACAGCCAGCCCAGCGCGAATCCCTGCGCGGCATACACGACCTGGTTGATCGTCACACGGTGCTCCGTCGTCACCGGCACGCCGAGTTCGAGGGCCCTGGCCCGCTTCGGAAACGCCGCCTCAGGGTTGTACGGGACTCCGCCCGGATAGAGATGGTTCCAGAGGTAGTTGCGGATGTTCTCTACGACATCGCCTACCAGGTCGTGCTCGGGTTCCACCACCAGTGCGAATTCCACGTCCACATGGTAGTGGTCTGTACCCACCAGCATGCCCAGGCCGTAGACGGCGTCAGATGGTGTAGAAGGGCTGATGACCCACGTCGCGTGCGGCCCTGGTTCACCAGGGTCGTGGTACGCGCCCGTCCCCATGCCCGGGCCGACCTCGCCGTTGCTATTGGTATACGCGACCAGGTAATTCGGCTCCCAATCGAATGCCGTCGGGCTCGGGTTCTCCTGCGGCGCGTCGGGCCAGTGCCATGCCACAGCCCGTCCCACGTCTGGTTCCCCGTTCGAAGTGACCCGGATGATCTCAGCAGCGTCCCCACGCTTTTCGCGTATCGCTACCAGCCTGAAGACCTCGTGGTCAGGGTCTGCCTCAGCCCTGCGGATCTCAATTCCGTATGTAGCTTGCAGCTCCTCGAGGGCCACTTCGTTTCCTTGCCAGTCATATGCTTTCACCTGCACTTGTGTCTCTCCTATCGGATCTGTGATTGGCAAATCTGCCCCGCGCACATACATCGCGAGCTCCCGTTCTATCCCGCTGCCGACGACGTCGAACCCCCGCTGCCGCCAGTCGTGCGCGGCGCCCGTCTCGAAAATCGCCGCGCAAAGCACCTGGGGATCTTGCTGCAATTGGCTGTCGTACCACTTCAGCCACTCCAGGTACCTGCGCTCGTCGCCGAACTTACGAAACCCTGCGTGCGGCCCGCCATCGGCCGCCGCCCTGTCCCAACCGACCTCAGTGATGAGGATCGGCGGCACTCGCGGGAACCCCTTCAGAGTCTCTAGCGCACGCCTGTAGCGCAGCGTCCGCCAGCCGTCGTCGGGCAGGGACGGCCACCAATATTCGTGGAGCCCTAAATAATCCCCCTGGATTAGTGCATCCTTGTAATAATCCCAGTGCTCCAGACGTGGCCAGCCGACAGAGAAATTCCCGACCACGACCTTGAAGCCCGCCGCGTGGAATAGCTCGCATAGCCGCGCTTCGAAGTCGTTGAGACTTCGCATATCGCTTTCAGTCCACGGGATGAATTCGTTGACGCTCTCTACGATGTTGGTGATGTGCCGCCATCGCTCGTACGCGCGGATCGTGTGCTCGAAGAAGTGCACCGCTCCAGCCTCGCCCTGACGCACCCAGTCGTCGCGGCTATCGTCAGTCCACTCGCGTCGCCAGACCAGCGGTCGCGGCCTCCCCGCGGCATCGTAGTGTGCCAGTAGGGCCTGGACGGCGCCGGGTGACACGTTACCCATGACCTTCATCGCCGGATATAGCGCCTGCTGGAGATGGGCCGTGGCTTGTGGATACGCCTCCTGCACGTGCGCGCCAAGCTTCGTTTGGATAGTCTGCATCAAGAACTCCTCCTCGGCCAGTTCGCGATATTTACGCAGGAACGGTTGCCAGTATATGCGGTCGAACGCGTCGTCACCAGCGCTCCGCCAACCGCCGCTGTAGTCCTTCACAGCCGACCGCAGGTCGTCGCGACGGTGGTCAAGGCACTGCCGTAGGATGCGCGCGCTCCAGTCGGCGTTGACCGCGGGATCCAGCAGCTCCTCGCTGTTCGGGCGGTCTGAGAACGCTCCGCCGTAATCGCTCGGAATGACCTGCCCAAGGCCGGTGGCCAGCGTGTGTGGGTTCACCGCCCGTGCATCCCACCGGCTCTCGATCCACCAAAGTGCCAGCAGCACCAACGGCCCGACCTGGTGCGTCCGCGCCGCCCCCTGCGCGATCGGCAGCAGTTGCTCTAGCGTCATTCGTCAGCCTCGTCGTCTTCTAGCTTAATCCCCAGCTGCTCGCAGAGATCAAGCACCTCGCGGCCGGACGCGGCGGGCCAGTCCTGCTTGGCCTCGACTCTCTGCTTGAGGAACGCGGCCAGATTGCGATCTTTGACCTCGATGTCCCATCTCTTGTTAGGATCGTTCCAGGTGAATCCTGTCGGAGTCGACCGCAGGCCGACCTCCTCCTGCTCGTCTTCGCTCATTTCGAGCAAGTCAATTAGCTTCAACGCCTTGTTGATCGTCCGCAGGTCGCCTTGGACAGAGTTCACAAGCATGAGCAGTTGCAACCGCTGCCATGTCGTTAGATTGAGCTTCATCTCTACCTCCCTTGTGTGTATCGTTACAACAGCTGATTAGCTGGCTGCTGCTAATCCGTGATGCTTTAGACATTCATTGATTTGGCTGAGAAGTCGCCTTTCCTCATCACCATAAGTAGTATCAGGCTCTATGTCAAAGGCGCTATTTACATAGCGGCCATATACTACTCTGACACCATTTACAAAATAAGCCCCTGAGCAATTGACATTACCGCTTACATCCAGCTGATGCTCGGGATCGAAATTACCGATACCAACCTTGCCGTTGAGAGTCATATAGATAGCGGTCTTGTCTATATCAGCTCCGGTTGCTACTATAATCCTACCCACATACGGTGCGCCGTGCGGAGCCTCTAGCCGGATGCTCCCTATTCCGTCTCTCTTTGCTCGTATCCTTGTCACAGCGTTTTTCCATACATCCAAATCCACGGCTGGAGAATATGTCCCAACACCGACATGTCCATCAGGATCGATGAATAAGGCGTCACTGCTTCCGTCATTTGTCAGCATGCGGATGTCATCTGCTTCTAAGGTCAGACGCCCATAGTTCAATCCCTTTTTGACCTTGATTGTCAGATATCCCTCGCCTCCGGCGGGCCCACTGCTCTGAGCTATGTAGGCGACGGCATCGTCAAGAATATCCGAACCCCACTTGATCGCTCGGACATCATTGAACCCCCAGCCTGCTTGTAGCTTAATGCCCTTGGAATTCAGTTCGACTGCGCCTCCTCCTGCCATAGCCTTGCCAGTGGTGGCTTCGATGTAGAACTCTTTGGTGGTGGCGTCGCTGTAACCAGCAAGTTCACTGCTGCTTATTTCGATACGCGCTCCTCCAGGAATACCGACTGTAAGCTGACCATCGCAGGGATAGAATTCAACATCGTCAAAATACACAGTGGCCGCGTTGTCAGAGTCAATGTTCAAGGCAACTCTCGCGTAGCGTACTCCGTTGGGAGCAGTCGTTACTACCTCTTTTTTCTCCCAAGAGGTGCTGGCTGGAGAGACAATAGTCAGACTACCAATGACGGAACCAACGCGGTCATACCACTTTACACGGGCCCCCGCACCGCCCGTTCCAGTGCTATTCCTCACCCAAGCTGCTAAGTAGTAATTGCGACCCTCTTCTACGTAGATTGGTAAGGTATCTACTACTTCATAGCCGTTGACACCATCACCAGTAGCCTTTAGGCTATATCCGCCAGAGTGAGCTACTGTGTCATCAACCGTGGGAGTAAGTTCACGAATTCTCCACTCTGTTGTATCTCCTGTTTCGAATCCCGAGTTGGCTACAGCATTATGGCCACGCACGTTGATCTTGTTAGCAGTGATCGAGTGGGCATATATCTTGCCACCATCTATAAGGGTATAATCCTCGCTGTGTCGCCAATCGTCCGGTGACGTTGAACCTGAGATCAAGATGCGACCAGGTTCGATTAGAGTGGACGCTAAGTTGATCTTGTCTACAACCGTGTCAGCATCGACATTGCTCATGTCGGTTTTGGCTGCATCACCGCCGGTGACATATATCTGGCCCTGGACGATAAGAGCTGAACCGTTCCATTCGATCCGGTTGTCCCCGCTAGCATTGCCGAACCAGAAAGTTCCATCGGATGCGATATTGACCCGTTGAGTTGTGGCATCATATGCTTTGAGGCCATCATTGTCGATCTCGACTCGTGCACCGCCAGGAGAACCTACTAGTATTCGTCCATCTGCTAAATAGAACTCAGCGTCGTCGAAGTAGACGTTTGCGGTGTTCCCCGCCCGAATAGTCAGAACAAACCATGCAGTTGTTGCTCCTGTGGGAGCTGTAACAACTGCTTCTTTTTTTGTCCAGGATGTTGAAGCACCGCTATAAGCTTGAGAGTAACTAATTACGGAGCCATCCTTGTCTCGCCATGTGATATAGCAACCCGCACTACCAGTTCCGGTGCTGTTGCGCACCCAAACACCGAAGTAGTACTTGCGTCCTTCTTCTACTGCGAAACCTGTCTGTCTCGCTGGTATCACCTCAGAACCAGAGCTTCCCGTCGCTACTATCGAGTATTTACCGTTGTGAGGATTATACGTAGCGATACTACCGGCTAGAGGATCCCAGGACGAGAGATCGCCGGTTTCGAATCCAGGATTTCCGAGCCAGTTTGCTCCATGAGCCAATAGAGCACTGGCTGTCACGGTGTTCGCATAGATATCTCCACCGTCAATCTTCGTAGTGTCGGTGGGATAAGCCCAGCCCGCCATGTCGTCCGCTGGCACGTCGTCGCTTCCGATGTAGACCACGCCGTTGGCGTCAACTCTGAACCGTGGGTCGCTGGAGTTTGGCCCTAGCCAGAACAGAATGTCGCTACCTGACGCTGTTGGTAGCACCTCGCCTCGCACGTTATCAGATGCGTCCACCCACTGCTGTTTGAGCCCGTGTATAATGGCGTTCTGGTCACTCAACAAGACATAATGGTCACTGTCCTTACCTGCCCAAAGACCGTACTGCGCGCCGAGACCAGCCAGACCGTCTAGCTGCCCCAGACGCACGTGCGCCGTGTGGTTGGCGCCCGTGAATGGATCTGCTCCCTCCCAACTAACCACGTCCAGGTACGGCGCGTAGTTGAGGTCAGCAGTGGCGAGCAAATAGCCCTGCCCGCTCTGGCCGTAGTCCGCCACCGCTACGCCCGCTTGGATCGTCACGCCTACGGAGCCGCTCTTGTGCGTGTACGTGTACCGCTGAGTGCCATCGCCCATGTCCGTCGGGTTGGTGACAACGCCCCACACGTCATACACGCCGTTGACGTACTCGCTCTTGATACGCACCCAATCGTTAGCGCTAAACAGGAAGCCGCCACCAGGTGGGTCGGTGATGTAGATGTAGGTGGTTCCATCGACCGCCGGCGTGGTGAAGTCCGCCGCCAGCTTGCCGCTGCTCTTGAAGATGCCCAACGTGCCTGCGTGCGCTTCTATCAGGTCTTTGACGAATACCGTGCAGTGCAGTTCGCCACGGATCCATGCGTTAGCGAATTCAACGTCGCCGTCGTGTGCAATCTGCCAGCCCTTGATCCCACTTTGGAAGTTAGCCGATTCGAGATCCCCCGCCTCGTTCACCTGGATCAGCGCGGTGCCGCCCTCGTCCTGCACCTCCCAGAGATTGGCAGTCTGGCTTCCGCTATTGCGCCGAACTGTGATGCCCTTGCGATCGTCGGCGCCAGTCCTCACGCCCAGGGCACCGTAGGTGCTTAGATCAGTACCAGCGTTGATACCGACCTTGTCGGCCGATGCGTCTACGAACAGCGTGTCCGTATCTACTGCAAGATCGTCATCCACCACGAGCGCGCCAGGCGTCCTCAGGATATTCGCTGCACTTCGATACAGCTGGGCATCTCCGCCGAGGAGGATGCCAGCGGCACTCCCCTGCGCAGGAAGTCTGAGCTGGCGGTTCGCGGTCAGCTCGAGGGCCGTGGCCCAGCTGCTGCCGTCATATGCCTCGATTGCGAAAGTCCGACCGGCGGCCGCGGCATTCGTGTAGTAGACAATGTTGACATTCCCACCATCGGTGGCGTGGTCGCCGCCGTAAAGCTCGATGTAGCCGCCGACCTGGTTGAAGCCGCCGAAGATCGAGATCGCCGACGCCGCGTCGCCGGACATGATTGTATCGACGGTCAAGTCCTGGTCTACTACGAGTGAATCCGGCGTCCTCAAGACGTTCGATGCGTCTCGATAGAGCTGAGTGTCTCCGCCGATGAACAGGCCATTGCTCGAACCCTGACCAGATATGCTGATAGTGCTGGTGGCTACCAGGTCTGGCAGGTTCAACGTCCCCGTCATTGTGTCGCCGGATTTTCTGACGAACAGATGCGAGAACGCCGCCGCGGCCACACGGAGTGCTACCCTGCTGTTGTAATCGCCCTCGCAGTAGAGTGTGACGGTAACATCGTTCCCAGAACCAGACACGTTCGCAAACAGCTTCAAGATCAGCCGATCGGACGTGTCGAGGTCAATGTCATTGGACACCGATGCGCTAAGAACCAGCTGGCTCAACGAGGATGAAAGTTCGTTGCTCTCCTCGCTGGTCATCAGTAAGGTCTCTGAGCCGAGCGCGTTGCGCTTATAAAGCTGCCAGTACAGCCTCGCGGTCTTGTTGCCTGATGCGAGCGCGAAGAACGTAGCGGTGTAGACGCCCAGGGACAAGAACTCCAGTGACGGCTGCTCGCTCTCGGTGGCGAACGACCAGAGAAGTTGACCATCGCCGACCCCCAGCGGGCTGGAGACGAGGGTAGAAGCACTCTCGCCCGTCTCCTCGGGGAAGAGTGTGTAGTAGCCGCCGATATCGGAGCCGTTGTCTGATAAGAAGAAAGCCCAAGTAGATGCCGCGACCCCAATGTCAACATAGTTCTTCGTCGCGGCGTCCTGGTCTGCCTCGGGATCTTCCAAGTCTGTGATCTTGTGATCGCCCATTGAGAGATCGTCGGTCATCGGATCATTGCTGGCATCGAGCTTCAGATACGTACCGCTGAGATCCGGAATGTCCGATGTGGTGATGGTAGATATTATCTCAGTAGAGCTCTCCGTGATGGGCAGGTCGATCTCGCGTGGAGTTCTGCTCTTAGGCATCGTAGTCCTCGTACGCGCACATTATCCAATTCTCATTCTCGTCCTGAATCTCATATTCCATTCCGTAGCTCAGCCAGGATATTTTGTCGAGATCTATCACGCTCGCCTCCCCGTCCGTGTCCGGGAGCCGATATGACAGGCTGCCATCGGCGCTCATTAGCGGGACGGCGCCCTGGCTTCGATAGCGCAAGTAACGCCATCGGTGAGTGAGCCGAACTCGGTAGTGATGCACCCCCCGCATGTAGGCCGAGTACCCGATATCTGGGTCACCAGGTGGCGCCGGACGCAGCAGTTGGTGCGGCTGGAAGTGATGTATCATCCACAGGGGACTCTCGCGGGAAGCATCCGGGTAGCAGTCGCTAAGGCTCCCCGCGATCACGTTCAGAGGTGCCGCCGCCAGCCGGTCGCCGTGCGCGAACGTTGCAGGGACGTGCGTCCGAGTCTCCGAGTCCAGGTCGTGGATATAGATCGTGTTGATCCCCACGAACGGCCCGTCCGGATAGATCCCCAGCTCAATCTGATAGCGCTCTCCTACGGTCAGCCCGTAAGCAGACAGATCGATGTCCCCGGAATAATCCCCGTCGGCGACGAAGTCCGCGAGCGGATTGCCCCCATTGAGTCGGCTATACCCCGTCACTGGGTATTTCTCCTCGTTCAGGAAGATCCTCACAAGATCCCCCGCCTCCATGCCCCACGTAGACAGGTTGTAATGGAGCGCCTTGCGCCCGTCGTAGACGAAACTCCATCGGAATAACGGCTCATAAGCATCTGGTTGCTCGTGATTGACCGTCCCGACAATGCTCCCGTAAGCGGGCTGCTTCGCGCGATCGTACAGATACTCCGACATCTGCTTCAGCGCGTTGAAGTCCGCTGCCGTCGGCTCGTTCCCGACCCCATCTGCGAACAGAGGGACGGAGCCTGGCCACGCGGTCAGGCCCACCTCGCCCTTCATCCAGGCCCGCGCGACGAGGGTGCACTCGCCCCCGCCAACGTAGAACCGTAACCGTAAGATGCCGTCCGACGGCAGGTCGAGGCCGGAGCAATCGAATTCGTTGTTCTCGACTCCGTTGAACCACCGATCCCCGGCGTTCCCGTCCGACGCGATGGTCGTCCAGTTTCCTGAGCTGTTTACATACTCAAGATACGCCGCGCCGGATTCCCCCAAGTTGATCCGCGCGGAGAATACCAGCGTCGGATGCTCCGAGCGGTATTTCGTTTCACCAGCCCAGACCGTCGCGGGCGAGTACCAGCTCCATGTCTGGCGTTGCAGATACTGGATCGCGTGCGCCTGGCCGTATATCCAGTTCGCGCGCCTGGTCAAGGCGTTCAGCCACGTTGACGCCCCAAGGAATTCTCCATCGGTTAATTCGCGTAGTCCTGGCCACGCATGCAGCATCAGTAGACGCACCTCCCACCATCAGCGGTGCTCAGATGGCTGGTTCCGATGAGGAAGTATTCCGAATCCGCGTGCTCGTAGAAATACGAGTAGTCTACCGCTGTTACATCCATGACCAGCGGGATCATTCCAGAGATGCTTATGCCGATTACGACCGCCGTCGTGTTCACGCCAGTCTGCGCGCCCGAGACCGATATCTTATCCCCGAGCTCAAGATTCGGGTTACACGGCAGACCCCGCAATCTTAGCACCATTGGCGGCGTAGAGAGTCGGTATTGGATAAGATCCGCGAGGAGCCGTGCCTGCTCCGGTGTCTGGACGTACCAGTTGCCTCGGGTGCTGAGCTCCTTAGCGTCCGCCGATCCGGAGACGCTATTCGGATCTGCCGTATACGACTCGCTGGGACGGCCGACGAGCGCCCGGCCGGTGACGTTGAATTTCGTAATGAACGCCTCGTGCCGAGTGTTGTTGTTCGTAAATTCGATCTCCCACGTCTGCGCCGACGCGGGACTGGCTGGGCTGATGCTCACGTCCGCCGAGATGTCCTCGCCCCCGCCAGTCACCGCGGCCATCTCGTACCCAGTGAACTCGGTTAGCGGGAACCTGAATGTCAGCGTTTCCGAACGGCTCTCCCCAGGCGGGATATGCAGCGCGCGGTGGAGTTGGTAAACAACCGCCGCCGCCGCCTCCTGTCGTGGCTCGTATTCCACGGTGACGACGTTGTATGTGCTGAAATAGTCGCGCTCCGGCACCAGTTCCTGGTAGAAGTCACCGTCCCATGAATAGACGACGCTCTCCGTGAGCCAGTGCGTGTATGCCCAGAACCGTATACTGCCGCTCTTGTCCGTGAAGAGTACCCCCGCCTCTGACGCCGCCGCCTGGTTGAGCTCGTCCCACGCGTTGTCCTTCTCCGCGTATGCGTATGGTATGACGCAATGCGATTTCTCCAAGTCCCCCGCGCCCGGAGTGTACCCTGCCGCATTCAGCAGCGTCTCTATCCAGTCCCTGGTTGTCTGCTGCGTCGCCAGCGACGTCCGCACCGCCTGCCGCGCCACGTCCTCCCCAAGGTCGCGACAGACCAGCGTCGCCTCCACGGACGTCTCGCTCTCCCGCACGCCCGTGATGCGCCCGACGAATGCGACCGTGAGGTCTGACGAGTATCCCAGGCTAATCCGGATCTTCTTGTTGAAGATTCCGTATATATTCGCCTGGCTACCAGGCTTCGCTGCGCTATAGCGCCCATCGGCGTTCTGTACCTCTATGCTGGCCGTCCCGATCGGCGCCTGCCCCAGGCGGCCCAGGCTGCGGAGTGGATTCTGGAGTGAACGATCTATCCTCAGCCCACCGCTCGAAAGCCGCGACGTCTCATCTACCCATCCCGTCACATCGCTCCAGTAGATCTCTACCTTAGCCGCCGGCTGTGCGACGTGATCGTCGTATAGCGTGTCAATGCTCATTTACGACGCCGCCTCGATTGCCTCTATGGTGAACGTGACCTTGTGCCGCACCACGCCGTCCGCCGTGTACGGCTCGTCTGTCCAATCGTAAACGATGACCGTGTAGGAATCCGTGTCCGTGGTGTCCCAACTCTCGAATGTAACGCCAGCCGCCGACGCCGCCGCTGCCTCGTACGCATCCAGAAGCGACGCGTAGTCGGAGCCCCCGACGTCGAATGTCGGCTCCCACGTCCAGCGCGGCCCCGAACCCAAGGCGTGCTTCCGCGCCACTCCGCTCGCGGAGACGAAGACGCTGTATTGCTGCGCGTCCCGCCGCTCCTTCCCCTCATCATCGAGCGGATTTACAAGATTGGTGTACGCCCCAAGTGTCCAACTCATTAAGGCACTCCCAGTAACTGCTTCACTATGGACGTCACCACTTCGGTCGCTACTGGAGTCATCTTCTTCACCAGCTGGCGCTTGAAATTCGGGTCATCCGCCGCGGTCAACACTCCGGTCTTCATCGAGTCTCCGATAGCGCTCCCAGATGTGATCCAATCGTATCCCTCGATCTTCTCAGACAGGCCCTCTGCGATGTCCACTCCGGCATCGATCAGCGGCTGGCCGAACGCCTGAATCGCGAGGGGAGACATTGGCCCAAGGCCCATTTGGGACAATTGGCCTTGAACCGTCGTCATGATGTTCTCCCAATTGACCTTTGTGGTCATGGCCTCTTCGACGCTCCGGGCCAGGGCCTCCATGTTGATCGCCTCGGGATGCATCCCCATCTGCCACTCTTTCAGGAACTGCGCCGACGCCCGCTGGATCTCCCCGGGCTGCATTTCCGGCGTGATCCCTACCGTCGCGGCGTACTCCTCCCACCAACCTTCCTTCATGGCATTGGCCACGGCCTGGCCCGCGTCACCCAGGAAGCTCGCCGCCCGCCTGGCCATCTCGTCCCAGGTCTCCTCGCGCCCCAGGATCTCCTCAATCTGCTCGCTGAAGTCACCAGTGGTGGGCTGCATGATCGATTCTATGGCAGATTGATACGAGGAAAGGTACGACTCCCAGGCAGACTCCATTGCACTGAGCGCGCTCGCAGACCTACTCGCCATCTCATTCTGCGCGTCGCTGAATTGCGACGTGACTTCCGTGTACTCTCTCCCCGCCCAGCGCCAGAGTGCGGCGACGTAGTCGAGTGTCCCCGCCCAACCCGCTTCGAACTCCTGCCGCCACGGCTTGTCAGTGCCAGCCACTGCCTTCTGGTACGATATGTACGCGCCCCGGATATCCGCGAGGCCCTCAATCGTGGCGTCGAAGTGTCCGCGCAGGCGGGAGAGTGCCCGCCCTAGTTGGGCGACGTCAACCGACGCCGCAGACATCGCGTCACCAACATCCTCTGTAGCGAACCGCAGTCTCTGTGCGGTGTTGATCATGTGTTCCTGCTCACGCTTAGTGAGTAGCTGCTGCCTTCTCAAGTCCGCGAGTGCCTTACCGGCCTCGGCGGACACCTGGCCCACCCGCATGTGCATGCGCGTCCACTGCTCTGCTGAGAGGATCGTCAGGTCTGTGGCCCTGGCCATGCGGAGCATGGCCTCAGCATTTTCCTGCGGATATGCACCGAATGCTCTGAGAATGTCCGTTATGGCACTGAGGGGACTCCGAATGTCGGTTCCGAACTTAAGCATCGTAGTGAATGCCTCAGTCTGCGCCTCCGCCCACTCGTCCGTCCCCTTTGTCGCCCCGCGGAGGAACTCCGCGATTACTCCGGCAAGGGTGTCTATCGTCGGCGCGGCATCGCGCCGCATCTGATTCGTGAGATTCCCGACAGCCGCGCGCAGCTGCGCGATCCCGCCCCCAGCGGTGCGTGCCGCGGTGTCCAGGGCTCCGAACTTGCTGATCGCGTCCGCAGTGACGGCGTTAAATAGCGCCTGTTGCTGCTCGGCCTTGGTCATCTCATCCACGGCCTTCCCCAGCGCCCGCGCGTGCGTCTCGTATGCCTCGGAAAGCTTCACGGTGAATCCGAGGTTGTCCAGGATCATTGGCGAGAGGCGGCCCAGGCCGACGACCAGGCTGTCCAGCAGGTACTGGAAATCGCCCATACCAGCCGCTGCGGCACGCTGCGCTATGGCGATGAGTTGCGGCATCTTGGACGCCATCTCCGAGCCCATCAGGAGATACGCCCGATTGTATTGCTGCATGAGCTGGACTTCGGTCAGCATCCCCTGAGATGCCGCCTGCATGGCGCTCAGGGCCGCCTCCCCGGACGTCCCCGCTGACCGCGCGAAGCGATCGAATGATCGCTCCAGATTTATCATCTGCGAGCCTACTTCGCCTAGCTCCAGGGCCTCGCCTATTAACTTCCCCGCGGTATAGAACGCCCCGACCAGCCCCCCAACGCCAAGCAGCCGCTTGCCCGTGGTGACAAACGACTGCAACGACTCCTCGCCCTTCGTGAGTCCGCGGTCTAACTCCCGATTGTCAGCGCTGATGCGGACGAGTAGGCGCGCAACTTCTCCTACAAGGGCCACTAACGTCTCCTCAATTCACTCTTCGCCTTCTCGATCAGTTCTTGCTCGGTCTCCTCCCTGTCGCGCAGCGCTTTGCGGTAGCGATAAAACCCTATCCACCGCACGAATTCAGGCATGTCCATACTCCGCTCGAGCTGCGCCACGGTCATGTGCAGATTCTCTGCCAGCTGATACGTGGCGAAGAGGATGCTATCCTTCGCGAAACGACTGCTCCGCTTCTTTCACTGCCTCGACAGTCACCTGGCCGTAGGTGTTCATCCCGGACAGCGCCCAGACCCTGTTCAGCAGCTGCTGGACAGGGCCCCAGACCTTCTCTCGCAACTCCTGCGCCTGCTCCAGGGTCAGCTCAGGCTCTGCCAGGCCGTACTTCAGCGCCAGCGCTTCCATGCGCTCGGGATTGATCTCCCCAGATTCGTCCTGCGCCTCTCGAAGCATCTTCGTATGATCCGCTTTGCTGAACGCGCGGATCTTGACGAGTCCGAGCCCAGGCAGATCCACGATCTCCGTTACCGCGTCTGCCCTCGGCGCGGCGAGCAGCTCCTCAGCAGTTAGGAACTTCGTCATGAGACAGTGCCTCGCGTTACCGCGCCGTCGCTCACGATATCGAAACTGTACTTCACCGCATCAGCACCAGCAGGGCCTGGTCTGAATGAGGTGATACGGCAGTTCCCGCTGAATTTGACCTTGCCTGACGAGTTGCCCTGAGGATAGTACGTCCACGCCACTGCCGAGTCGCCGTCCCACGCGCTCCAGACAGCATCGTCCAGCGTCGGATCGTAGTCGCCACTGACCGAAATGCTGGCCATCTTGTGTCCCGCGAGCCGCTGTACCCACGCGGAGCCAAGGATCCTCAAATCCGCGATCTCACGCTCGAACGTCGGGTCGATGCTCTCGATATAGTCGAGGATGCTCACTCCCGCCAGTTCGAAATCGGCATCAATGCCGTGCCCAAAAGCCATCCCTTACCTACCTCCTGCCAAATGCTATGAAGAATGTTGCAGCACTTCCCAACGACAGCGTCCACGCCGCGCGAATATAGCGCTCGACTGCCGTCTCTGCTGCCACAACCTTCTGTTCACTTGTCTCAGATGTTACGTCAGAGAACGCGACCAGGTCGCTCCAATCGCTTCCGTTGTCGCTATGCTGAATCTTCGCGGACAGCGTCGCGCCTCCATCTAGCGCTGTCACGATAAGATACGCGCCGCCGCCGTTGGCGGATGCGCTTCCGCTATCCACGGTACTTCCTGCGTCCTCGCTACCAGTCCCCGTCTCCTCGCCGAGCGTATGCAAGATCTCCGCCCTGTCCGCGGACGTTGAGCCGATGACGGTCACGGGCATACGCACTGCATCGTCTCCTGCGGTTATGCTCTCCGAACTCACCAGGTTGACGCTGCAATACGCCACGCCGCCCAACGAATCCCCCTGCGGCAGATATGCGAACACCCGCCCCGTGACGCCGTCGAAGATAGACCATACGCTCGGCCCGATGGCGCCCGCCGACGGGTCGTGTACCCCCGCCAGGGCGATGGTAATCGCCTTGCGACCCGCGACCCGCTGCACCCACGGCGTCGCGAGGACGCGGATATCCGCGATATCGCGCTCGAACGTCGGATCTACGCTCTCGACGTATTGCGACAGGTCTACCGTGTGATAATAGACCTTGCTGCTTATTCCGTGGCCAAAGCTCATTCGCTCACCTCAATCGCAAAATCTGCGATCACATGCTGATAAACGACTCCCGAATCGTTCTCTACGAACTCGAAGCTGCCGCGCCTCTCCGCGAACCAGAAGGCGCCGTCGGCGACGGCCAGATCTTGTCTCGTCAGCAGCGTGTCAACTCTGGCCATCGCCTGGTCTGCCGTCTCCTTGCTGAGGCCCTCGTCAACGCACCGAATTTGATAGTGGTACCCTACAACCAGCCTGGTTCCAAGCGTGTACGAGTCCGTGCTGCTGATCAGGTTGATCACGATGTATGGCAACACAGCGTCGTCTGGAGCTATGCCGCGATAGACGCCGTTCACCAGGTTCATGAGTTCGGTGTCGCTGGTCAGCTTGTTGTATAGCGCCGTCTCAACTGCGAACGCCGTCATCGCACTACGGCCTTGAACGCTTTTCCGAAGATGCCCGCGATCTTCTTGCTCGTCTGCTCTATCGCAGGCCGCAGGAACGGCCTCGGGGCCATCTTCCTCGTTCCGAGCTCAAGATACGCGCCGTATTCCACGCCGATGATATCGTATTGCAACTTCCCAGACCTCTCGGCCTTCAAACTCGCCGCCAGGGTGCCAGTGTCCGTGGCAGGCGCCTCGCCTGGTGCCGATGCGATGTGCACGATCCCACGGTGGCGATACTCGCGCCCGGTCTTCGGCGGGTAATGGATGCGTCGCACCGCGTCCGCGATGATCATCTCGGCGATGATGTACAGGATCTTCCCCATTTCCACTGGCAACGCCGCGCGCGCCTTCGGGAAATGATCATACTCTACCTCAATCGCCAGTCCCTTGCCGACCACGACGCCTCCTACTCTACCAGCGCGACGATGACCCTGCGCGCCGTCGCCCACGCGCCGCCGGAGACCATGCCGACGACCTCATATGTGCTCCCGGATAATTCTACCCTGTCCTGCGCGGAGATATCCTCGTCAGCCTCCAGCGTGAGCACCCACACGGTCTTCCCCTGCATCTGCTCGGCGATCACGCGCTCCTCTGGCCTGCGCGCGCTCGCGATGCGACACGCGACGTCCGTCGCGATGACGCTCCACGCTTCCGTGTATCCGCCCGCGCCGTCGCTCGTCAACGACTTGCGCTTTATCGTGCACGTGCTCGGAAGCGCTTCCTCCTGCACCGAGCGCATTGACAGGATTTCCGCTTCAGTAAGCATTAGCTCCTTATCCCCAGATATGCAGCCACCGCTGCCAGGACTGTTGACAAGCTCCCCTGGAGCACCGTGCTGACCGTCTGCCGCTCTTTAATCCTGACGATCTCGCGATCGTGCTCCCGGACGGATCCGTTTATCACCGCGAGCCTGTCGTTGATTTCGTGCAGACTCTGATGGATCATATCCAAGCGCGCGTCCAAGGACTCCAATGTGACCTGCATGCTATTTCCTCGCTACCGTCCTCCCGCCTGAGTACAGCCCGCTTGCCGATAGACCGGACAGTAGTCCGAGGAGCTCTACCTGCAACCAGGGCCCCAGGTCGGGCTGGCTCAGCTTAGCCAGCGTCGCCAGGACGATGCCGAGCGCAGCCGCCAGCGGGGCCGCCCAGCGATTCGGGAGGCCGAAGCTACGCTTCGACATTTCCACCAATGCGATGATCACGCCCGCTGCCGGAATTCCGTATATCACTAAGCTATCCATTAGCCACCACCAGTCTCTCTGTCTCTGTCACGTACTCGATGGGATCCCAGGCATTGTCGCTGACGAGCGGCTTCACAGACTCATAGAGTTCGTCGTACGCCGACGCCGAGCCCGCCAGCGCCTTCCAGCGCTCTAGCGCCGCGCGCTCCCTACTCTGCGCCTGCTCGCGGAATAGCTCCGCACGCTCTTCCTCAGTCACCTACGCCTCCGTGGCCAGCGGGCCAGGAAGTTCGACATTGCTCGTGATCCTTCTGCTGTATTGTCGCGCCATGCGTTCGCAATGCTCAGTTATCTGAGAACGGTCGAATGACGCACCGTCCGCAGTAAAGTCGAAGCGCGAGGCGGCCTTGGCTGCCTTCCAGCGCCAGCCCTCTGCCGCCCCGCGGTTCAAGTCCCAGGTGGGCTCCCAGTCCTCATCGTCCGGAGCCCGCCCGTCCGCGTCCATTACCTTGCACATCGAGAGGAGATCGTCCAGTTCCTCGGCGGTCAGCTCAGGATCATTCGAGGACGCAGTCATCCGACTAAGCCTCACCAAAGCCTCCGCCTCGGTCATGCTATGACCCCTCTTCAGTTAGCAGGACGCCGAACGGATAGCGCTCCGACTCGTCCTCTTCCATGCGATTGATCGGGTTGGGAACCTGCCATGCGATCCGCATGACCGCCCGCAACGCCACCATATCCTGTTGCGGCAGGTTGTAGACGATGTTCCCGTCCGCATCCTGGATCACTGCCTCAGTCAGCACCTTGTAACTGATGTCCTGCCTGAGCGCATAGATCATTTGCGACCAATCGCCGCAGATGAGCATCGCGTTCTGCCCGTTGAAGACGCCGTTACGCGGGAACTCGACCGGCTCACCGTCGAGTTCGTAGCGGTTCCTCTCCTGGACGTTCCTGGAGAAGATCAGCTGCCCGTCAGTCGCGCGCAGTCCCCGCAGGATCCCGCGCATCGAGACGTCCGCGATGTGACCGGTGATGAAGTACCCGTCCGCCTCGACCAGGCTCACGACTCCGTTCTCAGAGAGAAGGTCGTCGTAGATGTCCGGATTGGTTCCGTAGACTACGCTGTTACCAGCGGCTACAGCCGCCGTCACGACGTCAGTCGGCCAGGTCGCAGGTGCGTTCGTGCCGAACAGGACGGCCATGTCAAACACCCTGCCCATGGCCTCAACGATCCGCGGGCGGATCTCGCCCCACACGTCGTAGTCCTGGTCGTCGAGCACAGCCTCCGGAATCGGGACGATGCACGCGAGCTCCTCGGCGTTGAGATACTTGTTCTCCCACGCCTGCTCGGTGGTCTGCTTCAGGCCGATATCACCAGATACGAAGTACGCCGTTGGCAGCGCACTTAGCACTGGGATGCTCCGCTGCGCCCTCGGCATGTCCGGCGCGCGGGTGGCCAGGCGCATCACCGCACTCGACTCGGTGACGCCCTGTACGATCTCACGGCTGGTATCCGGTGGGATGAGCGCAGCCGCATCACTCCTGCTTATAAGCGAATTGTACGCCATTTATCCTCTCCTACCTTCCTGCTGCTCGTCTGATAAAGTCGTTCATTCCGCCGGACACTGGTGGCGTCTCGTTCCCAGCGGAGCCGTCCGCTGAACCAGTCGTCGTGCGGAAGAGATCTGGATAGCGCTTCTTCAATGTCTTGAAGTCGTGATCGCTGACTTCCCCGTCGTCGTAGCTCCCGAGGAGGCCATCTGCCTGCGCAGCTAGATATGCGAGTTGCAGATTCGTCACTCCCTCTCGGAGTGCCTTCTCGACGAAGTCCGCGCGCACCTCAGCCGCGGCCACCCTGGCCTCGGCATCGAGCGCCTTGCGCTCCTCCTCAGCCAGCCTGCTGGACAGTTTCTCGAGCTCGGTCTTCCCCGCTTCCTCGCGCTCCCGCTTGATCTCGTCGAGCTCGCGCTTAAGCGCCTTGGCCTGCTTCTCGAACTGTCGCAGTTTGCGGATAGTCGCTAACGCGCGCTCCTTGTCGAAGTCCTCCCCGTCGTCCCCCTGGTCGTCAGACGCCTGGTCTGCCGCCGTGGGCTCCGCGTCGTCGGGTTCCACTACCTGAGTGGCGTCATCGTTCACATTGTCATCCGGTGGCATCTCGCCTCCCAATTAAGCCCGCGCACCTGTCGCGGCATGTGTTTATAGTCTCGCCAGCCTCCGAACCGCCTCTGGCGGCTCTTCGTCCAGCTCTCTGTACAACCTGATAAGCTTCCGTGCGGCCTTCCGCTTCTCAGCCGCCGGTGCATCTACACCGCCTCGCGCTCCCGCGAGGACACCAGCTGCCGCGTGCACCGCGTTGCGATTCAGCGCGCCGCCTGGCTCGTACACCGGCAGTTTGCAATTGGCCTTCACCTTAGTCTCACCTGAGGGATTGAGGTCGATGAGGCAGGCTTTGCAGAACGCCGCCGCGCTGCGGTAATCCGCCGCCGTGATCGGCCCCCACGGTTTGTTACTAACAGCCATTTATGACCTCCGCAGTAAAAGCCCAGACGGAACCCCAATATCAGTCTATCAGCTCCCAGGGGCTTCTGTAAATACCCGTTGGAAGATGATCGTGCATCACTCCTCTCCGCTCCGCTCGCGTAGCGTGACCGACCACTCCCCGCGCTCCGCCGCCTCCCGGTCGAAGCGCGTCGGGATCTTCTTCCCGTCCGTCCCAATGTCGCGCCTAACTCGCTTGATCCAGTCTTCGTTTTCAGGCAACCTGTCCAGGTTGCCGATGAACCTCACCCTCTGCCATTTCCTACGCGCCAACTCTGTTTGCCCCCTCGTCGAACATTGTCACGACAGACGTCGTGTCCACTATTCCGCCAAGCAATACTACCTCACCTTCCGGCAGGCAGCCAGCGCCTGTCACTGAGGTCGAGAAGATACGCTCCGCTGGCACCTGAATCCTAAGAACGACTCCCCGGTGGCCCTCCTCCGCACCATACTTCGAGCCCGCGAAGAATTCCGCGGTATCCCTGTGCACCGTCCAGCTCGACAGCGGGTTGCTTGTATGTGCGATCATGTCGCCGATGCTCATCGACCTCGCCTCTTCAAGAGGCAGGTCTAATCCTCGGAGCACTGTGACCGTCCTAATCCCCCGCTCGCGCAGCTCTTCCTGGGTGATCTCATACACCGCGCGCAGGTACGCTCCTGCCTTCTTCTTCGCATCCTCGTAGCTCCCCCACCCATAAAACGCCATCCGCTCTTCCTGCTCCTTCCACAACCTCCGCGCTCTCTCCTCGGTGTAGAACCCACTGGACGGCAGGCCGAACACTTCCTGCGCGGTGGTCTGCAACACGACGCTCAGTGGTACCTCGTCGCCGCTCGACGCCGCCCAGGTCGCTGTAAGCTTGTCAGCGACCTCGTAGTCCAGGCCAGATCGCTCGCTGACCTGCGTGACGATGCGGTCTTTGAGTTTGGAATATCGCTCACCGGATATGACGTCCTTCGCCTGCTGGATGAGGTCATCTGCACTCAGTCCTTCAGGGGCAGTCTCCAAGGTGGAGCGCTCATACAGCAGCTGACCAAGGCTGTCCGTATCGTCCAGCCCGCTGGACGGCGTCCCAGGCTGCAACCAGCCTGGCTGCGTCGGCGGGCCACTCACGGGCGCGCCCAAAACGCTGCGCAAGCTTTTAGCGTAGAAAGTGCGCCCCCAGCGTGGATCCTCGCGCTCGCCGACGAAGTCTCTCAGCGTGACCTCGCCCCTCTTCCACGCCTCGTAGCCTGCGTTACCCAGCACGGCCCTCTGCACGTCCTCCGGCTGCTCTCTAAAGATACTCTCCCCTGGCTCCACGACCACCCGTGTATCTGGCGCCCCTTCGAAGCCCAACTCTTCCCACGATGCCACCCAGGGGATCATGGTGCACCGTCCATTCGGATGGTCACCAAGCGTCTCGTCTAGCCCGTGCTGCGTCCCGTGCATCGCCCAGCACATCGGGCACGTGCGCCTGTCCAACGCCGCGTGCCAGATCCAGCCCTTGACGATGTCGCTGTTCGCCTGGTAGCTGCGCCTCGTAGCCTCGCGATATGCCCGCATGGTCTCCGTCCGCGCGATCCGCAGCGCCCGAACCAGGCCCACCCCCGCCGCTCGCCGTATCCGCCTGGATATTTCGCGCGAGTTCAGGCCGAGCGCTACGCCCTGCACCAGCTCGTCCGCCACCGCCTGCCCAGCCTGGCCAGGTAGCTCATCCAGCAGCGCCCGCAGCGGCGAGCCGTCGTGCAGGAATCCTACCAAGTCCTGCGTCGCCTCTATCGGAAGTCTGTTCCAGTGCACGCGGACGCCCTCCGGCGGCGCCAGCAAATCCTCCAGAACGAGTTTCTCAGAGTGCTCCTGCGCAGCCCGTACCGCCTCTCCCTGCTGCTCCAGGATCTGGCTCTCCGCGAACCCGACGAAGTTGCGCAGCTCCGCCTCCACCTGCTCTTGCAGCTCCTCTAACCTGCGATATCGGAACAGCCACGCAGGGCTCACCTCCTCGCCCGCATCTTTGGCCTCGCGGATCATCCGTAGGAGATCGTCAGCTTGCTCCTTGATCCGCCGCCAGGTCTGGCCATAGTAGTGCACCATCTCCGACGCCGCGCGGCGCTCGCTGCGCAGCAGCTCACGACGGAATTTCTCGACTGTCTCGTATATCTGCCCCGGCGACTTCGCCTCTGGCATCGCTAATTCTTACGCTCCACGTCTATCACGCCGAACTGCCAGAAGAGTCTGGCGAACGTCCAATTGCTGATGACCAGCACCTGGTTTATCGCCCAGGCGACCCACGGATTCATAATCACGCGCACAATCACACCCCCCTCTCGAATTGTGTCAGCAGCTTCTCCCCCAGCTCTGCGTCACCAGCCGTCCGCTCCTCCGCCATACGCTCGATCTCCTCAGGACTGTAGCCAAGCTCCGCCAGTAGCTGCTCGCGGCTCACGCCCACCTGCTGCTTGAGCAGCGCCGTCTCAGCCTCCGCCCGCGGATTCCGCGGTGCAGCGTCTTCCCAGACTGTTGATAACCTGTAGTCTCCCTCGATCTCGCGCATCCGAAGCGCCAGGCTCATGCAGTCTTCCCAGACATCGCCGAACGTCTCCTGCAAATTCGTGACGATCGTCGTGAGCCGCGCCTCCGCGGTCTTCATCGCCTCGCCCGAAGGCCAGCCGCCCGGGTCAAGCATGAGGTAGTGAAACGGGACTCCAGAGACACGCGCGATCTCCGCGCGGAAGGAATTCTGGACTTCCAGGAACTGCTTCAGATTCGCAGGGTCGAACTGACCGAACCGCACGTCGGGATCGCCGACCGTCCAGATTCGCTCCACCCCAGGAGTGAATGGCGCCTTCGGCTTGCCCGTGACAGGATCAACCTCGACCTCAAGGCCGGTCGCCCACCGCTGCGGCAGTGAGACGTACTCCATTGCGACGAGCATATCCGCAACCGATTTGTTGAGTGCGTTCTGGAGCGGAATCACGTCCGCCAGCGCCGACCGCCCGAAGTTCGACTCCCCCGTGCTGTCGTTCGCGAAGTGGAATACCGGAACCTGTCCCCAGGGATTCGGCACCACCGGCTCGTCCTCCAGCGGGACGTACCCCCGCGCGTCGCTAAGCGTGCCGTCCACCGCGCGCGACGTCACGTACTTCTCTATCCTATCTGGGTAGTAGAGATTTAGTCGAATCCGACCATCCTCAAGCCGCCACATCCGCGCCGCGCGCGTTATCTCGCCGTTCCCCTCGTCGCTGTACGCCACCGACATCCGGATAGCGCAGTTCGGATGAATCATCGGCAGTCCGTCCTGGCCGGGCCAAACAATCACGTACGCGTCACCATCCCTGAGCGCCATCCGATGCACGACACGTGACTTCCGCCCCATGCGGTTCTCTTGCCAAATGCCCCACGCCACGCCCGGCACCACGTCCTCCCCAGACTCCGCGCCGAAGCCGATTACAATCAGCCTGTCCGCCAGCGTGTCCACCACGACGCCGCAGAGGTTGTCTGCAAATGCACTGAAGAACGATCCGAACGCGTTCCTGAAGCGCTCTGTCGCGAATGTAAGCTTGTGCTCGCCGTTGTAGTACTGCTGCGCAATCCTGTACCCCGGCTCGCGCGAGAGGATTGAATCTATCGCCCATTTGATGTCGCTCATCTTTGCCTCACTCTCTTCCGTATGTCAGGCCCGCGTCGGCTACCATGCGGCTCACGCGTGATCGGTGACCACGGCCTCCTGCGCCTCCGCGACGGCCGCACCTCCACGCGCTCCTGCTTGAGCTCCCCAGCCGTTGCGTATACCAGCCATGACTGCGGCAAGATACACGCCCGCGGCTTCACGATGTGGAAAGCCCTGAGGAACGCCAGCCGCTCGTCCTCGCCCTTCAGACATTCCGACCGCCACGTGACCAGGAACTCCCGCCCCGCATCGTCGTTGCGCACGAACAGCAGCTCGTACCCGTGGAGCAGCTGCCTCAAGTCAAGCACAACCGACCTGGTTAGCTTTCGCTCATCCACCGTGCCCACGTCCGCTGCAAGAGTACCGTAGTTCCAGAGTGGAACTGCCATCTCCCAGGTGTCAAGAAACGAGAAGCCAGCGTCGAGCAGTCTGACAGGTATCTTCATCCCGTGCGCAAGGAACAGCGTCTTGTCACCCGACAGCTCCCAATCGTCCGCGCCGCTCCGCACACGGATGCTGTACGGCGCTCCGAGTTGGTTCGCGATGCCACTGGCGTCGTCTATCGTCGCGATCACATTCGTCATTTGCGCACCCTCATCCGCGCCAGGAAGCTCGTCTCGGCGTTGTTCAGCCAGGGCCCCTTGACAATCTCCCACTTCCGCGGCGTATACCAGTGGTACGCGCGCCCCGCCTTCCGATCAGGGTCGAAATAGTCGAGCGCCCCCGGCGAGAGATGCCAGACATGCGTCGGATCCCTGTACGAGGTCTCGCTGTTCCACATGGGCAGCTTGATGAACAGCTCCGCGCCAGGCCGCAGGATGCGCCAGCACTCGTCCAGCGCCTCGACCAGCGTGATCCGGAGATGCTCGAACACCGAATGCGCGATGACCACGTCGAACGACTCGTCCGACCAGGGCCACGGTCGCTCGTTGAGGTCGTGCGTCACGTCGATCTCCTCGCGGTGCTTGACGAGATCGTGGTTCACCGCCCCACTGACGATCGAATTCCCTGCTCCAAGATTCAGGATCTTCACGCCTCCTCCTCTTCGAGCCATACTGCATATGGCGTCCGCTCTATCTCCGCCCGCACGGCGCCCCAGTTCTCGATGATCTCCGGCAGCGGCTGTGGGTTCACGCGGCGCAAATGGCAATGCAACATAGCCTGCGGCACGCCGAGGAAGTCGCAGATGCGGCTCGACACGTCCCACGGGATCCCCGTCGCCTCACCGTGCCCTGACCACGCGATATCCTCGTATGTGAGCTCGAGCAGCTGAGAGAACTCCGCCAGTTTCGTCTTCGCGAACTCGTCCTGCTCACGCAGTTCTTCAATAGCCCTGATGATAGACCGCGGCGCCAAGGACACCCGCTCGCGCATCGTGACCGCGCGGAATGTGTGTTGCGGCAGCGTAATGTGACCCGCGCGCGCCTTGCAGTTCAGCAGGAAGCTCACGGCCTGACGCAGGTAGTTTTCGCGCCGAAGATGAATCACAGCAGGCTGCGCCCTCACCAGGTACTCCCAGACGCCGTCTAGGAATGCCTGCCGGTATGTGAGTTTGCACATGCTCACATGATAACCAGTTTGGTCGAGCAGCGCCTGCAAGAGATCTACGCGGGTGATCCCGTCTAGGCAGTCGAGCCACACGCTCCTGTAATGCAGCGGCTCGCCGCGGTCGCAGAAGATGTGCGGGTGATTACTCAGGCAATGTGCCAGGAACGTCCCCCCGCTTCGCAGCGACGCGATGATTACCGCCGGTCGTGCGATGCCCCTGGTCATGTCGTTCTCGGTTATGCTCTCCGCTATCATCTCCTCAGCTCCTCGTTGTACGCTCGAACCGCCTCGATGAGCCGCGCCGGCCGCCCCGTCCTCCTTGCCCACGCGCACAGGTTCGCCGTGTCCTTCGGCAAGCACTTGCCGCCGAAGCCGCGGTTCTCCGGATACACATAGGTGTGACTCCGCGACACCCGCGGGTCAGCCAGCCACAGCTCGCGCAGCTCGTGCCAGTCTACACCAGCCGCCGCGGCGAGATCATAGAATTGATTGCAAAATGCGACCTTCGTCGCCAGCCAGGAGTTTTCCATCAACTTGCACAGCTCCGCCGTGCGCGCATCGGTCTGGTAGATGCGCAGCGACGAGTTGGTGACCAGCGTCCACGCCGTCGCGAATGCCCGCGTCACCTGCCGCGGCCCGCCCAGGATCACGAATGGCAGGCTGTTGCGGAGCGGGTGGTCAACCGTCTCGCCGTAGTACTCCGGCGAGAAGCAGGTGTTGCTCCCCAGCCACTCGGTCGTCCCGACCTCGACCGTGCTCTTAACGCACCAGTAGCGTACGCGATAATTCCAGCGCTCATACGCGTGGATGACTTCCGAGCAGTCGCAGCTCCCATCCTCCGCCTCGGGCGTCGGCACGCAGATGAACCCGAGCTCCCAATCCTTACGCTCACCCTCAGGGAACGCCGCCAGGTCGTCCGCCACCCGCCGGACGACGCCGTCTACGTCCACGTAGTCCGCATCCGCGAAGAACCGCCCGATCTGCCGACCGACATGGCCATAGCCGACGATGAGCGTCGGCGGGTGATGATTGACAACCTCTGGATGCGGCTTAGGCACCATGCTTTCGCTCCCACTCACTCACCTTCCTCCACGCCCTTTCACTGTCGATCCGCCCCGGGATTGCGCCCGACCACCTGCGCGCCTGCTTCGGGAAATGCAGAATGCCCGCGGTCTCCACGCCCTCGGAGTATGCCGGGAACGTGTTCCACTCGTTCCCCAGGACAAGCGTCCGCGGCGGGTCAGCATACAGCGCCATAAGCAGCGGCCCCTGGTCGCGCTGCGCAAACACCTCCCACTCCTCGCGCCACCGCTTGAAGAACCGCTCCACACGCTCGCAGCGCCTGAACGCCCACACGCCACCATTCAGCTGAATCGTGTGAAGTGTCTTGACAGCCCTACGCACCTTCCGCATCTCCGCGGCGTTATTTCGCCTGCGGTACGAGAACATCGTGTCCATGAGGTGCGGGTCTTTGCAGATGATGAATTCCCAACCGTCCTCGATCCACTCGAAGAACCGATACACCGGCGCGGTCACCAGGGTGTCGGCGTCGAGGTACAGCACCGATTCCCACTCCGCCGGACTCAGCTCGTATGCGCGAAGCTTAGCCCGCCTGCCGCCGATGTCACTGTCCTCCTGCTGGACGAAGACGTCCTCCAGCCCCAGCGGCTCCGCGCCGCATAGGCAAACGGGGATGTCCGGCATATGCTCCTTGATGCTCTCCAAGAGTCTGCTTGCGCACTTGCGCGCAGGGCCGCCGAACGCGACGACGTAAATCCCCCGCGTCGAGCCCGTGCCGTGATCTATCGGGTCAGCCATCTTGACCTTCACCTTCGCCTTCTTCCGCACCGTCTGGCGAACCCGCGGCGCGATAGCCTGGAACGCCTGGTCGTGCGCGGCGACGAAGTTCTCGACAGAGTGCTCCGCCGTCGCGTCACGGAGCGCATCTCTGTCAACACTCCTGCACGTGTCCATGGCCAGGAGCAGCGCCAGTATCATGCTCTTCGCGTCGCCGCGATTGAAGCGATGTATGCCATTGACGTCCGGCAGCTCATCGTGGAGCCCGACGCCCTTCGAGATCACCACGGGCACGCCGCACGCCAGCGCCTCCAGGGTCGGCATCGGGATCCCCTCGACCCGCGACGGCACCAGCAGGATGTCCAAGCCGCGATAGAAGTCAGGCATCTCCGCCCACTTGTAGCGCCTCGTCGGCACCGGCCAGCCACGGCCGCTCGCTCGCCACTCCACGCGCCCGCCCAGCACCCCCGCCGCGAAGCGAACCAGATTCTCGCCCTTCCGCTGATTACGATACGTATACCCCGAGACGCCTATGACCACCGGCCCCGACCGCTTGCTCCTGGCGGGCGTGAATCGATCCCGCTCAACCGGCGCGGGCACCTGCACCGTCGGCCCGCGCGGAGACAGCAGGTCGGTGTAGATCCCAGCGGTGGTTATCCGCAGATCCACCCGCCGCCCCACCGAATCGAATAACTTCGCCTTCGAGTTACCAGGGGGCTCCTCCTCGCGATGCGTGAAATACGCCGCCACAGGGACGTCGGGCCAGGGCTTCAGCCGCTGCGCCTCGAAATACGCAAGCATGTACAGCGCGTCCGCGTCGTCCTCGATCACGCCATATCGCAGGCTCCATCCCAGGCGCTCCGCTAGATACCTCGCCATGCGCGGGATCACGCGGTCGTCCCGCCAGTTTCGGCACCAAATCTGCACGTTCACCACGCTACGATCCTTCGGCTCCGTTGAGGCGTGCTGACCATCGCAAACGCCCCCGCGACCGCGTCCACCTGGTCGTCGTGCGTAGAGCCATCGCCTGTGAACGATACGAACTCGTCAATAAAATCTCTCACCCAATCTCCTCGCACCAGCGTCAGCTTGCCCTGCTCCGCCCGCGCAGCCACCGGTAACGCGCGCGTTAACTTGTCCTTGTCGACATCGATACCGCGGACGGAGATGCGCGCCAGCTCGCGACGCCGCAGCAGCGTCTGCACCGCCGCAATGCCGTGAAGCGACTTCTCGATGCCCTGCTCCACACCAGTGCCTTCAAGCAGCATAGTCTGCAACATAATCCGCTCCTGGTCTGGCCACTCCCACCGACCACGGATCACGTCGCGCACGTAGACAGTGCCATCGTCCGCCTGCGCCACGGCCGCGGATGCGGTGTAGTCCGCGCTCGTCTTTGTACTCGCCGCCAAGTCCCAGTACCGCGCCCAGCGCAGCCCACCCGGGGCCGCGTCCACAATGCGGAACCACTCGCGCCTGAACAGCGTCCCCGCCTGATCGATGAACTCGCCCTCGAGCTCCTGCTTCGCGAAGAACTCAGTGTACTGACTCCTCACCGCTTCGTAGAATCCCTCTGGCAGGAACGGGTTCTCCAGCGTCCGGATCCGGAACAGCTCCGTACCTTCCCTGCCGCTGCCGAAGACCTCGTACGTCCAGTGCGCCCGCCCTTTAGGCGTGAACGTCGCAGACAGCCAGCCAGGCTTGCCACCACCGCCGCGGAGGGACGCGATGACGATCTCGAACGCGTCGCGCTTCATGAGACTCGCCTCGTCCAACCACGCGCCCGCCAGGTTCGGCCCGCGCGCGCGCTCCGGATCGTCCAACGATCGACAGATGATCTCCGCACCATTCCCAAGCTTGAGCATCATATCGCTCAGATTGATGCTGCGCAGGCAGTGCATCTGGTCGCAGATTGTGGTCAATGCCCTGAACGTCGCGTCTTTGAGCATTCCGTATGTCGGTGCGTACACACCGAAAAGCAGGCCGCGCGAGTCCGCAGACATCGCGCGTACCGCCATATCCAATGCTCCAACGTATGTCTTGCCGCTGCCGCGCCCGCCGACCAGCGCGCGGAAGGTCGCCTTTGAGTCCCTAAACGCTTTCTGCTTCGGACTCAGCTTGATCCTCAGCTCCCGCAACCACGACCTCCTCAACCAGCTTCAGCTTCACCTCGCCGTCGTGCATGTGCCGAACCCGCTGGCCGTACACCTCGGGACGGCGTGATGTGAGAATAAACGTCAATAATTTATCGCTACTTTCTTGAGCACGCTTCCAGGCAATAGCCTCGAGACCATCCAGCGCCTCTTCCAGCGCCTCGTCCCACGCCGCCTCGAACGTCTTCCAGCGCCGTCGCGCACAGTACGCACCGCCTCGCGTAATACCAGCGGCCTGACAGGCGGCGCGCACGTTCGCGGTGTTCCGCAGCGCCGCGATAAACCTGGCCATCCACGGCCGCGGCAAGTCGCGCCTCCGGCCGATCAGCGGCCCCAGCTCCCCTGTACCGCCTTTTCTGCTCTCCCTCTTGCTCATACCTCCAACTCCGGATTCAAACCATCATCTGCGAATCTCTCCAGGGCGACGGCGACGTAGCGAGGCTCGCGTTCTGTGGCTATGCATCTCCGCCGCAATCGCTCGCACGCCAGAAGCGTCGTCCCCGACCCGAGGAACGGCTCCCACACCAGGTCGCCCTGCTCGCTATAGACCTCGATCGCGCGCAGCGGCAGCTCCAGCGGGAACGCTGCGACGTGATATCGCAACGGCGAGCCTTCGGCGTCGTGCGTACTCCAGACTGCGTGGACGGACATGCGCCACTTCCGGCGTGGCAGGCGGCGCTCCTTGCCGCCCTTCGACCTGAACGTCCATACGAAATCATATCCCTCGATGGGCACTCCTGAAAATACCCTCCACAAATTCTCCAGCCACTGCTGGGCTACAATATCGTCCTCCAGCAACTCCGTGGATCGTTGCGGCACCCGCCTGATAACCAGCTCCTCCGGCTCGTCGTCCTCGCCCCCGGGCGCGCGGAACGACCACACGTACTCCCACTCCTGATGGTGTGGGATCGTTGAGTGGTACGACCAGAACGGTGCCGGAAGGCGCTCGAAGGGCTTCCGCCAGATCCGATTCGCCCAAAGCTTCCAACCGTGACGACGGAAGCGCTCGTTGTAGATGCACGACATCAGGAAGACGCCGTAACTCGCGTCCCCCGTAATGCGCTCGACGATGCTCTTGACGTAGATGTCGCCGAAGTTGACGACGAAGTAGCCGCCAGGAATCACAACACGCGCGCCGACCTCAGCAGTCTTGTCGATCAGCTCCACCAGGTCGCCGAACGCCTCCCCCTCCTCGTACTCCTTACCCACGCCGTAGGGCGGCGACGTCACCGCCATGCGCGCCCGCTCACCAGCGAAAAGCGCCTCCACCGCCTCGATGTCCGTGCAGTCGCCCACAAGCAGCTTGTGCTCCCCGACCCGCCAGACCTGACCAGGCTCGACCCCCCACTTCTCGCGCAGCTCCTCCGCCTCGTCCACGCGCGGCTCAGCGGTCTCGTCGGAGTCCGAATCGAACTCCCTACCTATCCCTTCCGCAAGGCTGTCGAGCAAGTCGCGCACCGCGTCGTTGCCCGTCTGCACGTCGCTCAGAAGATCCGCCAGCGCCTCGGGATCCGTCTCCGCCGCCGCAGCCAGCGGATCCAGCGTCGCGAGCGTAAGCTTCTCCTCGTCCTCATCGAGGTCAACGTACAGGACAGGTATGGTCGGCTCTTTGCGTGACAGGGCCAGCGCCACGCGCAGGTGGCCGTCCAGGATGAAGCCGGTGCGCTTGTTCACGATGACCTGCTGCACCCAGCCAACCTCGTCAAGAACGCCCTCCAACGCTCCCCGCTGCGCATCAGGGTGCGCGCGCCAGTTCCGCGGATTCGCGACGAGATCGCCAGGTGGCACGTCCGCACTACCAACTATCCGATTCCTCCAACGTCGCTTCACTCTACTAACCTCACTGCAACCTCGACCACAGCGTTCAGGCCCGCCTCACGAGCCTCCCGCACCAGCCGCCTAGCATCTCCACGCGACAGGCCGCGCACCACGCCCTGTTCGCGCAGGAGCTCAAGGTCGTTCGTTCGACCGAGCCACGCCCGCGCCGCGTCCTCCACGGAGCGCGCCGTCTGGTAGATCGTTCCCTCTGCGCGGTCAGGGCACATCTCGCGGTGCACCTCCACCGCCGCCTTCCAGGCGCTCTCGCCATCAATCATCTTCATGAGGATCGCGCGGCGCACTTCGCTCCAGTGCTCCGCCGCCTCACGGAAGAAGCGCATTCGCTCCTCGTACGGCACCGACATCAGTATGTTCGACACTTTTCCCTCCTGTCTATGTCTACTGCCCTACTGCCAGGGCAAGTGATAGGACGAGCCAAAGTAGAACCGCCAGACCGGCCAGCAGCTGGTCGCCCTCGTCGTACTCCTGCCCGCCGCGCACCCACAGCACGACCTTACCGGCGGCAACCGCGACCAGCGCGCCGACCAGGACGATCACGTGGATCGCCAACCATCTCAGCAGCACTCCAGATAGCGTCGTGTCCATGCCCACAAATCTACCACATCTCCCGCCAGCGATATAACAGCATTTCCTCGCCCGCGCGAAATTTCCCCTTTATTTTTGAAGAGAATGAATCTTATAAAGTTATATATCGAACGCGCCCTTAGTTTAAGAAGGCATTTTGAGCGGATGATCAGATACGCCAATCGCCCCGGTGCATTTACACGCCAGGGCGATTAGGCTACAATCCTGGTAGACCCCGGCGCGAGGCCACCGCCCCCTCCCGGTGGCCCCGCGCCGTCCACCACGAACCTGGTCTAGCAGGCGAGGAAGAACTTGCTTATCTCCTTCGCGAGCGTCGCCTTCTCCTCGCTGCCCAGTGCCAGTTCTTCGAGGAGCTCGACCGCCGCTTGCAGCGCCTCGTTGTAGCGCGTCTCCGCCGCGCGCAGCTCGTCGCGGAGCCCCCTGGTGAATGCCGCGTACTCTTTCCGCGTCATCCCGAGCTCCTCTCGCATCTCGTCCGCCGTCTCCCAGTCCAGTTCGTCGTACGGAACTGGGAAGTCCTCCGCGCGCTCCTGCGCGCGTAGCTTGGCGCCTGTCGCTTTTTCCAGCTCTTCGACGATCCTCTTGGCCTTGGCTTTCATCGTTGCCTCCTCGTTCGTTATCACCACCATCATATCACATGGTGTAAATACCTAGACGACCGCGAGCGCGCGAGCGCCGAGGATCCGTCCGTTCTCGTCCCGGATCAGCGCCGCCGGAATCACGACCAGGTAGCCAGCGTCCTCCGGCGTCGGCCCGAGCGCCTGCGCCAGGAGCGCCGAGACCACGTAGACGTGGCCCGGCCTGAACTCTGGCAGGCCCTGCGGCTTGCCGAAACGCTTCCGGATCACCGGCACGTCCACGCCCTCCGCGCAGACCGTGCCGACGACCTCTGTCTCCTCCTCCAGCCGCGGCGGGCTGTCGCAGCGGTCGATCGTGATCGACAGCCCGTTGCCGTTGCAGATGGTCACCGGGTGTGGAGTTAGATTAACAATCTTCATCACTCCAACTCCATCCGGTCGTGGCGCGTCGGCTGGCACCAAGTCTGGATTTGAACTAATTAATTTCATCATTTCAACTCCATCGAGCCGCGGCGCTCGGCGGCGCCCCTGGTCGGCGTCGGGCATGGAGTTGAACTAATTAATTTCATCAACTCAACTCTAGACTCCGTGTCGACCTCGGCTGACGCGAAGTCTCGACTTAGACTGATTAATTTCATCAACTCAACTCCATCGCGCGCTGCGCCTCCGGCCGACCCGAAGTCTCGACTTAGACTAATTAATTTCATCAATTCAACTCTAGACTTCGCGGCGTCCCCGGTCGACGCGAAGTCTCGACTTAGACTAATTAATTTCATCAACTCAACTCTAGACTTCGCGTCGCCCTCGGTCGACCCGAAGTCTCGACTTAGACTAATTAATTTCATCAACTCAACTCCATCGCGCGCGGCGTCCTCGGCCAACGCCAGATCTAGACTTAGACTAATTAATTTCATCAACTCAACTCTAGACTTCGTGCCGACCTCGGCCAGCGCCAGATCTAGACTTAGACTAATTAATTTCATCAACTCAACTCTAGACTTCGTGCCGACCTCGGCCGACCCGAAGTCTCGACTTAGACTAATTAATTTCATCAACTCAACTCGAGACTTCTGGTCGGCCTCGGCCGACCAGAAGTCTCGACTTAGACTAATTAATTTCATCAACTCAACTCTAGACTTCGTGCCGACCTCGGCCAACGCGAAGTCTCGACTTAGACTAATTAATTTCATCAACTCAACTCCGGATCCAGGTGCTCTGCGGTGTACCCCGCGGGTACCGCGACCCGCATGCTGACGTGCCCGCCGTGGTACCCCCTGCTGTGCACCACGGACAAGACCTTAACGGCGTCCGTGTCGCCGTCAATCTCCAAGAGATCTAACTGCCACTCCTTGTACCGCCCCCCTGGTGAGATATAGGCCGCCACGCGGCCATCGTGATCCCGGACAACCACCGGCATCTCCCAGAAGCCCGCGCCGATTTGACGGTTCGTCGGCCCGCCGAAGTTGACGGCGACGATTTCCACGTCCGCGTTCTCCTCGGTCTCCTCAATCGCCATCAGCTCCTCTTCGACCCTGTCCAACCTCTTGGCGTCGCCGGGCCAATGCGCGCGGACGTACTCCTGCGCCGCCGGGATCGTGACGCGGAGGGCCTCGGCGACGTCGATCCATCGATCGATCGGCCGTGGGAAGCCGACCGCTTTCCGGAGACCTTCGACGAAGCGGCCGGTCTCCCAGCCCTCGTACCCTGCGATCGCCCGCACGCCCGGGGCCAGCTTCATGCGATAATGGTTCGCCGACCACTTGCCGTTTTTCGTGTACCCGTGGCCGACGACCACGGCCACGCCGGGGATCGTCTCCCCGCAGAAGTGGTGCACGCGGTCGTCCTTGATCAGGACGAGCCACCGCTCACGCCGCCGGTTCCCGATCCCGTCCGACCACTCTAATCCTCTTTCTTCCGCCATTTCTGTCCTCCTGTCGTTTTGTCGTCTTGCGGCTAGTGTGCCGCCACCAAGGCTGTAGTCGCCTACAGCCCTGGCGGGCGACGCGCTAGCTGGCCTCTTCGCGCTTGCAATAGACGTTGATAACCAGGTCGAAGAACGCCCGCGCGCTCTCGTCGGCGTCCCCCTCGAACCGCATCGGCGGGCCGAGGAAAAGAGTGCCCACGAGGGTGTCGTCCTTGAAGAACTTGATCGTGGCCGCTTCTCGCCCGAGCTCGATCCGTTGGCCTTCGTTCATCTGCTTCCTCCTCTCGTCGTATTCGGCGGCGCCCGCGCGCCGCTCGTCTCTTAACTGGTTTCCGGCCAGCCCCACAGGTACCGTCCACGTTCGGACACCGGTACGTCCCGTCGGCGCCAGCGCGTCGGCACGTATGTCGTCACCTGGTCGTAGACCGCACCTCGTATTGGTTCGAAGAAGCGCTCGATTTTCCGCACGTTCCCGTCCTCGCACTCGGCGAGCGCCGCCGCAATCCGCAGCCGCCACGGCCGCGCGACCAGCTCGGCGCCGCAGTCCGGACACTCCTCCCGAACCGCGCGAAGCTCCGCGATCTCGTCTGCCCCGAACTCGTACCGCTCCATGTGCTCGCAGCGCGTGCAATAGAGCTCGAAGTCCCACCTCACGTCTTCCTCCTTGTCTTCGTCGGCGCCCGCCCCGTCCCGCCGCGTCCGTCGCGCCCCGCGCGGTCGCGCTCGAGAAGAAGCGGTCGCCGGAGCCGTTCCCGGCTCCGGCGACCCTCGCCGCTAGGCGAGGACTACCACCGCGTTCCCGACCTCGTCCACCAGGATCGCGTCCCCCGCTTCGACCGCGGTCGTCCGCGCGGTGAGGCCCTCGTGCGCTTCCTCGCCGAACGCCCAGATCGCGTCGGTTAGGAGCTCTCCGAGCGGCGCCTCCCAGGTCTCGCCCCAGCGGTCGCCGACGTGTCGGACGCGTGCGTCCTCGCCGTACCTCTTAACTACCTCTCCGAACGCTCCCGGCCAGTTCTCCTCGAACCGAACTTCTGCTTTTTCCACCGTTCTTCTCCTGTTAAGGTTCTTGCGGCGTTCGCGCCGCCGCCGCTTCCGGAGCTCCGCTCCGGCCGTCGCGGCGGTTCGCCCGCCCGTCCCGTCCGTTCGAGAACAATTTACCACGTTTCGGCC
>QMWS01000003.1 GCA_003661745.1 Thermoprotei archaeon
ACTATAGTACGTTATGATAAGCGCCAGTAGCGATACTATGAGAAATATTCTTGACATCCTACACGAACATATAACGTGGAACGCGATACCAATAAATACGGTGATTAGTGATGCTATGCAAGGGACAACCGCATTTGCAGATACGCGTGCTAGCGCACCTTCATGTATTAGGACAGATTTCACCACACTTGCATATAGACTCAATGACAGAATATATACTACAATATAACACACAATAAATAAGAGAAGTCCCAGTAAATACCCCAACCGCGCTCCACCAGCAGCTCCTTGCCCGTGGTTAAGTTCGGACATATCTCTGCGCCTGCTCCCCTGCTTAGTACCACAACATTTTATTAGCCCATAACTTTAATACTCTCCGCTAAAACTCATCACACCACAAGCACCGTAAGATCAACTTAATAAACTCTAGAATACCTTAATTTCTAGAATGATGAAAAGAGGGTCTAGTGATTTTAATGAGCTGAGCCGGAAATTCTGATGCTTTTCAAATAGTTCTCATATTTATTGTATTGTATACCAAGTACCCCAAGCAATTTTCCCATACAACCCATACAGCCAATACATAATTTCCCGGGTGCTAACTTCTCAGCAACATCTTGCATAGTGAAGGCTACCGTAGCCGAGGACTTGTTTATATTCCATACTCTAGCTGCTATTGTTGCTATACCACTGTAAGTGTATCCCTCAGATGCTATACCAGCCACAGGCCTAGCTTCTCCTGGCTTGTAGAATAGCACACTCACCGTACTTAACACTTCCTGGGACCTGATCTCTACAACTACTTCAGGACCCCGTAATGATAGCGTGACGTCAGGCACCTTATATGTTGTCGCCGCCAGATAAATTGACCCATTCACTATAGGTTGTAGTAACATACTAAGCTGGTTAAGTAGCCTGCGGAATCTTCCTTCCCAGCCATACTACATGAGATTTTAACTGGCTTTCCACGAATTTCTATGTCATCAAATAAGATCTTAGTTTGCTCTACAATAGCTCTACATTCTAGCACGTTAACAGCATTTGATAAGTGTCCGCTCCACACGACCACAGTATAGGTCCCTGGATTCACTGTATGAAGAACTTTACTTAATTTTACCACAAGTAGCGTTAATGAGTTACTTACGTATACGTAGTCTGCTAGAATTATTGTTGGACTATGTTCGCCTATTGGCACAATTTCGTAATTGGGTACCGGACTTTCAGGCTTGTAGAAGGCTATACTTACTATGAGGCCCCTACACCCAGCTGCTACATGTGTTCCATTAGTATAAAGAAATGCCTGCTCAGGTCGGAGTAGTGCTGTGATATTTACCGTGAATAGGTGCGTAACTTCAGCACCTATGCTAACTACCTCCTTACTAGTCCTTGCCACATTTTCGCTAGGAGGCGTTACTATTTGTGTTGGTACTGTCTCACCGGGCATAGCTGCAGTCTTGCTTATTGCTGCGGCCGTCTCCGTAAGAGTAAGTAGCTTGGTAATGGTTGTTTCACCTAATTCTGTTGTTTTAGAATGACTAGTTAGAGTCGGTAGGAACTCAGTAGTTGACGTTTCAGATGTATGCCCTGCTACTGTAGACGGTGAAGCAATGCCCTCCTTATGGCTTGGGGTGGATATAATATACGAACACAATGTTTGTAAACTCACTGCTATATAGCATATAGAGCGCAGCTACAATTATAATGGCTGCAACAGCTACTGCAGCTGCCTCACCCACGAGCACACCCCAAGAAATAAATGGCGGAGACCAAAATACTACGGTATCATCAAGTCTATCCCTGTATCAAACATTAGTAGGAAACATTAGGAGGAGATGTGTGGCGCCGGGGGCGGGATTCGAACCCGCGCGGGCGAACGCCCACCGGCTCTCAAGGCCGGCCCCTTAGACCGCTCGGGCACCCCGGCACCAAAAAGTAGTTTTTTGGGGAGTTTATGAATTTTAGTATAGTCTCGAGTAAGTTAGAGCTTACGTAGGATAATGGTGGGTCAATCTACTTAAGGTGCCAGCTCCTGCAGCACAAAAAACCAAGTTTAGTGCGCTTTTACCTAAAATTACAAAGCTTACCTAAGTAACTCTAGCTCTATATACACGTCGTCAGGTACCCTAACTCTCATTATCTGCCTCATTACTCTCTCGTCGGCTGCAATGTCAATTATTCTCTTGTGTATCCTCATTTCCCACTTCTCATAGACCTTAGTCCCTTCGCCGTGGGGAGGCACTAACACTGGTACTACTAGCCTCTTTGTTGGAAGTGGTATGGGGCCTCTTACCTCCACGCCCGCTTTCTTAGCTATATCGACTAGTTGCTTAGCTACGTCGTTGAGATGCTCTACGTTAGTACTCCATAGCCTTATTCTGACTCTACTGCTCATTGCTGGTCCCTGACCGATACTGCCTTATAGTCAGTAATTTTAAGTGCTTTCAGCCGTTATTACTTTGTTCTTATCTCTACCTTTATCGGCTTAACATCAACAATAACTCCTATCCCTACGGTCTTACCCATGTCTCTCATTGCGAATCTGCCCAGCTGCGGGAAGTCACTGTACTTCTCTACTACCATAGGCTTGATAGGCTTGAACTTTATTACCGCTGACTCACCAGGTCTGATGAACTGCGGGTTCTTTTCTGCTATCTTACCAGTCTTAGGGTCTAGCTTCCCTATTATCTCAACTATCCTGCATGCTACTGAGGCTGTATGTGCGTGGATAACTGGTGTGTATCCTACGTGAATTGCTGATGGATGCCATACAACTAGTACTCTGGCAGTGAACTCTTCAACAACCGTCGGTGGATTAGTTAAGTGCCCAGCAACATCGCCTCTCCTAATCTGGTCCTTGGAGACGCCTCTTACGTTAAAGCCTATGTTGTCTCCCGGCACTGCCTCGCTGAGTCTCTCGTGATGCATCTCTATTGATCTTACTTCGCCTACTACAGCTGGTGGCATGAAGACTACTTTGTCGCCTACCTTTAGCTTTCCTGTCTCTACCCTGCCAACAGGTACCGTACCAACACCTGAGATACTGTAGACCTCCTGAATTGGTATCCTCAGTGGCTTATCAACAGGCTTTGGCGGCTCCTTCATCATATCGAGTGCTTCAACTAGTGTGGGTCCCTTATACCATGGCATGTTAGGTGACTTCTCTATAATGTTGTCGCCTGTCCACCCTGATACAGGCACGAATGGTATGTTACTGACCTTGTACCCTAGTGGAGCCATGAACTTCTTTAGAGTCTCAACAACTTGCTTGTATCTAGCCTCACTCCACGGTGGGTCAGTAATGTCCATCTTAGTTACAGCTACGACTATCTGGTCAATACCCATAGTCTTAGCTAGAACTATGTGCTCTCTCGTCTGACCCTCCCTGCTCATTCCTGCCTCAAACTCGCCTGTCTTAGCTGAAACTACTAGTAATGCTACGTCAGCTTGGCTAGCACCAGTGATCATGTTCTTTATGAAGTCCCTGTGACCAGGCGCGTCGATAATCGTCCAGTAATACTTAGGTGTCTCGAATCTCATGAAGGTTAGTGCTATAGTGACACCTCTTTCTCTCTCCTCCTTTAGCTTGTCGAGGAACCATGCATACTTCTCTGACTCCTTGCCGGCTTTCTTAGCTGCTTCCTCAACCTCCTTGATAGTCTTCTCGTCAATAGCACCTAGCTTCATTAGCATGTGTCCTACTAGCGTGCTCTTGCCGTGGTCTACGTGGCCTATTACGACCAGATTTAAGTGTGGCTTCTTTGGTCTACTCATCCTATCACCACCTCTTCACGTCATGTACTTTAGACAGGTAACCTTATAAAATTTTTAATTCCAGCTCTCTTACCTCGAGCTTAATGCTATCCTCTCTATCTCCTCTTTCCTAGCTACGGCATAGCTCTTCGGGTCATTTTTCGCTGCAAGTATTATCTCATCAGCTAAGCACTCAGCAATATTCTTGGTTGACTTAAATGCAGCCAATCTAGCGCCCTCGGTAATATGCCTTAAGGCTAAGTCAACCCTCCTTAAAGGCGACACATCTACTGCAACGTGATATATTATACCTCCGTACATAATTCTAGTTGTCTCCTCCCTCGGCGCTGCATTCTCGATCGCCCTAACAAGAACCTGCAATGGGTTCTCGCCCGTCTTTAGGTGTATTATCTCGAATGCTCTCTTAACGATGTTATACGCCAAGTGTTTCTTACCAGTATTTCTGCCGGGCCTCATCAACTTATTCATTAGTCTCTCAACGATAGGTACCTCAGCCTTACCGAATCTCCTGTGCTCGTGCCTGCCGCCAGTATGCGGCAGGTATACTGGCCTCAAAGATATGTACTTCTTTAAGCTAGGGTCCCTAACTACTACCCCCTCGTAGCTCCACTTACCAAACAACTTAATCTCAATTGTCTTAGGTTCCAGTACGTTACTCATCTATTACTCGCCTAGACCCCTCTTAATAGAAGGCTTTTAAGTATTTCCTAAATACTGGGCGACACCGTATTAATTTAATCAAGATTATTAACTCTGGTAACCCCTAGAAGATGATGAGGTATGCAGGAGCTATACCGTGTTGTTGATGTCGAGCCGTACATCATGACCGGTGACGATGATTACGTTACAGGAACACTAACATGTTATTTAGAGGACGGTAGCGAGATAATACTGTACAACGTCCCGTACGACATTACACTAGCTATCGCCAGACTAAAGGAGCTTGACGAGAGCGAGATTTATGAACCAGACGACTTCAGAGATACAGTGTACGGCATACTGATAATGTTTCTGCCTAAGCTTAAGGCCCTAGGCGAGTCCATAGAGAAGGTAGTTATCGATGATTTCGATGATGAAAATATGGTGTATAAGGCGAGCTTATACATAACGACAGACGGCATAAGCATAAGAAGGACTATGATACCCAGCCACGCAATATTTCTCGCGCTACTCTTTAATAAGCCAGTATTTGTTACGAAAGAAATAGCTGAGATGTCACGCAACCTCGAAGAAGAGGATGAAGAGGAGATATAACGCGTAAAGACAATATTAGAATATAGCTATTAGAATATAGCACAGGAAATAATACATCCTCTATAATCCTAGCTTAACTAATATCTTCCGTAATAAATAGTGTGAATTATGTGTAATTATAACTAAGTTACGTAGTAGTTTATCGTAGTTTATCTCATTGGCTTCTGCTTCTTGCCCTTAATGAGGGCGTCTAGAGACACTCCATTAACCATTATTACCTTATACCTTACACCTGGCAGGTCACCCATTGACCTACCTCTGCTACCACCTATGCCAGCAATTACTACTTCATCGTGCTCATCAATGAATGTAATTCCTCCGTCGTAGGGGACGAACGCCGTTACTACCTTACCGTTCTTAACGAGCTGCACTCTAACACATTTTCTAAGTGCTGAGTTTGGCTGTCTTGACTCGACACCTACTTTTTCTAACACAATGCCCCTTGCCATTGGTGCTCCTTCAAGTGGGTCGTACTTTTCCTTGAGCTTTAGCATCCTGACTCTGAACTCCCTCTGACTCCACCTAAACTTAAGTCTCTTCTGCCTTAACTTTCTGGCAGCATAGAGGCCGTAAGGTGACTTCTTCCCCGGCATCCTTCACACCTTACCTGATGGGTAGTTTACTTAGTTCTGCTAATAAGCCTTACTACATCATCAATACTCTATACTATCGAAACTACGTCAACTCCATAATATCTCTTAAGGACTAGCCTAGCCTTGTGTACATTCCTACCATTCTTACCTATCGCTATTCCCTTATCGTGCGGATCTACCCTGACATATAGTACCTTTCTTCCATCTGGCGTCTTATTTAGGTTTATTCCAAGTACCCTCGCCGGCAGGAAGAGGTTTTTAACAAAGTCCTCCAGCGTGTCTGCCCACTCTACGATCTCTATCCTCCTACCTAAGATCTTAGATATTCTCCTTACATTTCTTCCCTTAGCTCCCACAGCTATCCCTGCCTGTCCAGGAGGTACTATGAATATTATTGTGCCATCTTCCTCATCTATTATGCAGTCCTTAGCTGATACGCCCGTTATGTCGTGCAGTAGAGCCATGTACCTTAACTCTTCACCGGTTATTTTAACGCTCAACCCTCTCCTCACCCTTGCCTAACTCCATTATTCCGGACTCACCAGGGTCTAAAACAGCTATGGTCGTAATAGGAAATAACTTACCACAGACAGTCCCTAACTCGTAGCTAGTACCATTAAACCTAATTATTGGTATGTTCCCTAATTTAGCGTAGTACCTTACATCCTCTTCGATCCACTTAGGTATCTTACTAGCTAATATGACTGCCTTTGCCTTTCCTAATTTGACTGCCCTTATAGCTCTTCTCGCACCTATTACGACCTTACCTGTTTTTAGAAGTAGTTTTATTTCATTATCTAGAGAGAGAGTCTCACTCACCTATCCCCACCCCACTCCCCTTTTACTTGAGGTTGAATTTTTAATTTAGTTGGATTCATCTCCAGTACCACCATGGCTGTACCTACAGGAGCCAACTGGCCTATGATGACATTTTCAGTAACACCCTTTATATAGTCAACTTCACCTCTAGCGCTCGCATCGAAGAGATGCTTGACGGTCACCTCAAAAGCTGCCCTAGCAAGTACGCTTGGTTTCTCTCCGGCCACACCATGCCTGCCCACCTGTCTTACTGTACCTGACCACGTCATTATGTCAGCCACTAGCATCACATGCCTTATATCAACGTCTAAACCCTGCTCCTTCAAGGTATTCATTATCTCCCTAATTAATGCTTCACGCGCAGCCTCGATACCCAGTACGTTCTCAATCTCATGTATGCTATTAGTCTTCGTCTTCGTTGGGTCCACGCCCTCGACCTTAAGGACCGCACCTAGGTTACTTCCGTCAGTTATTAGTACGTAGTACTCCTTACCTGTCTCTGGATCCCTTCGTTTCTGAGGAATAACCTTTTTGATATCTTTTATACCCTTTAACTTTGTCTTGAGAATCCTATCCCTGAATTTCTGCGCCTTAATTACGTCGTAGCCTTTAGGTAAGTCAATTATTATCACGTACGGATCTTCGGGATCTTGCTTTATTCTACCTGCAAGAGTCTTACTCTTCGATAAAGCCTTAATTATATCGTCTCTAGTAAGTCCCTTATCGCTCAGCATATCGGGGTCTAACCTTATTATTAGTTGGAGGGCTATAAGATCTATATCAACACTTTCTACCACATTTTCTAGTTTAGTCATTTCTATTTTTCTCGCTACTTCAACAGCCTTCTCACGATCGTACTTATACTCCTCACTCAGGTGTATCTCCATCATTGGCGTCTCAGGCGCCCGTCTAGCATCCACCAGCTCTATAAGTCTCGGAAGACCTAATGTGACGTTCAGTTCTCTCACACCGGCATAGTGGAAGGTCCTCAACGTCATCTGAGTACCTGGCTCTCCTATTGATTGAGCTGCTACCGTACCAACAGGCTCTCCAGGCTCTACCAGCGACTCCATGTAAGTTCTAATGACATCATCCCTTATCTTAATCATCTCATCCTCATTGATATCGAGTTCTATACCCTTATCAAATAATGTAGTAACTAATTCATCATATATCTTTTCAGGCATAACATCCTTTGCTGGCTCTGATAGCTCAATAACCTTACGTGCCTTATCAACAAACTTACTAAGCAATTCTTCTAGTACATCAATTGCTGTAATTTTCTCTTCAACCACAATACGCGTTAGTTTTTCTCTAACAATCTCTCTCAGCTTAACTGGTATATCCTCAGGAATCTTCTTGAGTACATTGTCAACCAGCAGCTCCGGCTCTCTTACTTTAGCTATTATTTCTTCTACCTTCTCCTTAACTTTCTTCTCCTTAACCTTACCCTTTGCTCTTTTCTGTGTCGTCTTCTTTTTCCTTGACTTCTTAGGGCTCATTTCCTCCACCCAACATGCTTTTCTATAATTCTCTCGACATTAACTGCCTTACCGAAGGATGTGTTCTTCGGATCTATGCCATCCTCACCGTACCTGAACTGAATTAAGTGCCCGTAAACCGACCTGACTGTTCCGTCATACTCTACACGTAAGTCCTGTAGGGCATTTATTAACCTTCTCTGCATATAACCGCTTTGAGATGTTCTTACAGCTGTATCTACTAGACCCTCCCTACCACCTGCTGCATGGAAGAACATCTCTATTGGCGAGAGGCCCTTAACAAATGATCCGGACACGAATCCCCTAGCTTCAGGACCTATGTCTCCCCTCTTGAAGTGCGGCAGTGTTCTGCCTCTGTAGCCTCTATGTATTCTCTGACCTCTCACTGACTGCTGTCCTAGCATTGCAGCCATCTGAGTTATATTTAGTGTAGAGCCTCTAGCACCTGTCTTGGCCATTATAAAGACATTATTGAAAGGATCTAAGTACTTAGTCGCTCTCTCACCTGCCTCATCCCTGGCTCGTGAAAGTACTTCAAGTATCTTTATCTCTAAGCTCTCCCTCAGCGTCCTACCAGGCGTCGGCTCAAGCTTGCCTTCCTTGTACAGCTGAATTAAGTGCTCGATCTCCTTCCTAACTTTCACTATAACTTCCTCAATCTCTTTATAGGCTTCCTCAGGAATCATTATGTCGACTATACTCATTGTGAAGCCTCTCATCTCGATGAATCTTAAGAATAGCTTGAAGGCCTTATCCATGAACTCCTTGCCAAACGACGTCCCGTATTCCCTAACTAGGAAATGTAATAACGACTCAGGCTGTTGCGCGCCTATAGCTGCCTTATCGAGTACCCCGAGGAGCAGCTTACCTCTCTTAACTACTAGGTATGAGTCCCAGAAGCACTCTTCATCAGTACACTTCAGGTTACCTGATGAGATCTTAGCTTCCTTAGAGAAGTTGAAGTCCTCGGGAAGTAAGAGGCTTATTATCTGCTTCCCCGACCATGCCTTGATAGGCGATAGTACTGCTGGCTCCGGTATCTCGCCAGAATAGTTTATGCTAGCTAGTAGGTCGGACACCTGGTCCTTAGTGAGTAGCGTGACCTTGGATGAGAGTAGGTACGCACCGCTACTGTAATCCTGTATGCCCCCGATGATAGGCCCTCCATACCTAGGTGATAGTATGTGCTCTTGCACGAGGAGAAGTATCTTTGCTTCAGCTCTAGCTTCTATGGTCTGGGGCACATGGAGGTTCATTTCGTCGCCATCAAAGTCTGCGTTATATGGCGGGCACACCGCTAGGTGCAATCTAAATGTACGTCCTGGCAGAACCCTGACTATGTGCGCCATAATTGACATCCTGTGCAGTGAAGGTTGTCTGTTAAAGAGCACTATGTCGCCATTAATTAGGTGTCTCTCGACAATGTAGCCTGGCTTTAAGCTTTCTGCAATTGCCTTTAAGTCCTTAATAAAGCGCAGGTCTATCCTTCTTCCTGTATTATCTATTATGTAGTTCGCGCCCGGGTAGCGGTAGGGTCCATTAAGCACGTACTTCCTTAGCTCATCAATGTTCCAAGGAGTAACTCTCTCAGGTACTGTCAGTATCATAGCTACTTCAATTGGGACACCAACCTCGTTTATGCTCAAGTTAGGGTCGGGACTTATTACCGTGCGTGCTGAGAAGTCAACTCTCTTACCTGATAAGTTACCTCTGAACCTGCCCTCCTTGCCCTTAAGTCTTTGAGCTAGCGTTCTTAGGGGCATTCCCGACCTTCTTTTTGCCGGCGGCACTCCAGGTACTTCGTTATCTATGTACGTAGTTATGTGGTATTGAAGCAGCTCCCATAAATCCTCGACTATGACCTCAGGCGCCCCAGAATTTATGCTTTCCCTTAACTTCTCGTTAGTCCTGATTATATCAACTAGCTTGTGTGTTAAGTCATCCTCAGATCTAATACCTGTTTCTAGCAGTATTGATGGTCTTACAGCAATCGGCGGCACCGGCAACACGGTTATTACCATCCACTCGGGCCTAGCGAACTCCGGATCATAACCTAATACCCTTAAGTCTCTATCGGGTATACGTTCAAGCCACTCTCTCACCTTAGTAGGCCACAGCCTGCCTAGAGGACCTTCTTCAATAAACGTAGTTGGCTTCTCTAATCTAATCTTGAACTGCTTTTCGCCACAGTGCGGACACTCCATAGCCTTAATTGCCTTCCTCTTAACGAAGTCTGTGAGGCTGCTTGCGAGCTGTGGCCACTTATCCTTGAGTCTATTGTAGAGGTCTAAATACCTGTCTATTTCTTCGTCTGGTATCTTGAGCCTGCCGCAGCGTCTGCAGGTAGCTCTAAGAAGGTCGTATATGTGCCTCACGAATCCTATGTGAATTACTGGCCTAGCTAACTCTAGGTGGCCAAAGTGTCCCGGACATCTAGCTAGCGTATTTCCGCAAGTAGCACATTTCTGACCAGGCTCTATCACACCAAGCCTAGGATCCATCACACCTCCTTCAACAGGCAGGCCGTTCTCGTCGTAGACCTCAGATGTGACTATGGCTGTCGCTGACATCTTCCTAATCATATCAGGTGAGAGTATCCCGAACTTAATACCTCCTATGAGCTTTTGCTCCGACATCTTAGACACCCTCGAACTTATCCTTAATAATTAATCTTGGGTATATCAGCATGCTCATCATCTCCTGAAGCAGTAGCTTAAACGCGTAAGACACAACTACAGGGTATAGCCTGCCTTTCTCACCGTGTACCGGGCAAACAAGTCTGCCTCTCCTTCTATCGTACCACCCGATCATTCCACAATCTGCGCACACGTAAATTACTGTCCTGTCGGAATTCTCGAGCAACCTCTCCTGTAGCAGTAGTGAGGCACCATGACCTACTAAGCAATCCCTCTCCATCTCACCAAATCTTAGTCCACCCTCTCTAGCCCTACCCTCGGTCGGCTGCCTAGTTAGCAGCTGTACTGGCCCTCTGGCTCTTGCATGTATCTTATCAGCAACCATGTGATGCAGCCTCTGGTAGTACACTATGCCAATGAACACAGGCGTCATTATCAGCTCACCGGTCCTGCCGTCATACATAGGCTCGGTGCCATCAGCTGGGTAGCCAAGCATTAGCAGCTCCTTTTGTAGTCTATCTACCTTCTCGCCATAGAATGGTGTGCCGTCAACTAACCTCCCTCTTAGAGCACCTACCTTTCCTGCTATAGACTCTATTAGCTGACCCACGGTCATTCTCGAGGGTAGAGCGTGCGGGTTAATTATTAGGTCTGGCGTGATGCCGTCTGGAGTGTAAGGCATGTCGTACTGAGGTATAAGCAGCCCTATAACACCTTTCTGTCCGTGCCTGGACGCGAACTTATCACCAATTTCAGGTATCCTAAGGTCTCTCACCTTAACCCTAATTAACCTATTGCCTTCACCGCTAACTGTTATTACGACAGTATCGACTACACCCTTATCACCATGCCTTAATGTTAGAGAGGTATCCCTTCTAGATACGCCAGCTAGCCCGAACTCCTTGTACTCTTCAAGGAACCTTGGCGGCGAAGTCTTACCTACGAGAACATTACCTGACTTAACCTCTATTTCAGGACTTATTATACCGTCCTCATCAAGTAGCATGTAATTGTCTCTTCCTCTATACCCTCTCACACTGGGGTCAGGTATCTCGATTCTATCGCGCTGGCCACCAGCATACTTCAGCTCCTCCGTGCTGTACTCTCTATAGAATGTTGATCTAGCTAAGCCTCTCTCCACGGACGACTTATTCATTATAACTGCGTCCTCCATGTTGTACCCTGTGAACGATAAGACTGCTATGATGAAGTTCTGGCCTGATGGCCTGTCATTATACCCTATGACATCGAGGAACCTTGTCTGAACTATCGGCTTCTGTGGGTAATGTAGGAAGTGACCTCTACTATCAAATCTGAGCATGAAGTTTGAAGCATATAGCCCTACCGCCTGCTTCGCCATAGCTGACTGGTAGGCGTTCCTAGGCGACTGATTATGCTCAGCATAAGGTATTGTCGCAGCTGCTATTCCAAGTATGGACGGAGGCCATAATTCTAGGTGAGTATGTTCCGGCGTTATATCCTCGGGGTCGACAGCAATGTAGGTGTCTTCTTCCTCTTCAGCATCTAAGTACTCTATGTAGCCCATTCTTACGAGATCCGAGAACTTTAGCTCGCCCCTCTTAACCTTCTCTATAACATCCTTAGTTATCTTTAACCTACCATTCTCGAGTATTAGCAGCGGCCTTCTCACTCTTCCAGCATCACAGTTTATGTATACTTCATTAAGGTATTCCGTCTTCAGATAAGAAATATTCACTTCATGATGCAGCTGCCCACTCCTCCTTAGCTCACGGACCTTCCTTACGAAGTCACTAGCATCTTCCTTCATGTAATAGCCCACTAGTGTACCGTTAACGAATACCTTGACGTACCTTGATAGGTTCTGGAGTAGCTCCTCATCACCTGACCTCAGCCGTTCAAAAACTTCCTCAATAGGGACAACACCTAAGCTCTTAATTACCTTAATTACCTCTTCCTCATCTATACCTACCGAAATGTACGCACTTAATGCTAGGTTTTTAACTAACCCACAGTTGGGTCCTTCTGGCGTCTCGAATGGGCATATCCTCCCCCACTGAGTCGGGTGTAGGTCTCTCGCCTCGAAGTGCGGCTGACCCCTACTTAATGGAGCCACAGTTCTCCTTAAGTGGCTATGGGTTGAAATCCAGTTCATCCTATCGATTATCTGGCTAACGCCTGTCCTACCTCCTACCCAATTACCCGTAGCTAATGCGTGCCTTAGTCTATCAGTAACCAGGTCCGGCCTAGCTAGTGCTCTTAGATTTAGCCTCCTCCCTCTTAGCCTATGCTTCTCAACCTGATATCTGAAGTCCTTAATGAATTGCTTAAACGCAACTCTGAATAATTGAGCTAGTAGATCTCCAGCTAGCCTCAATCTCCTGTTAGCGTAGTGATCCTTATCATCAGGCTCTCTCCTGCCTAAAGCTAGTTCAAGTAGCTTGCAAGCCATCTGACCTAAGTATAGCGCCTTCTTTAGCCTTGACTTAGGTGATGAGCCTAAGTGAGGTAGGAAGTAATTATCTATTATCTGCTCCGCACGCTCAATCCTCGCCTCCCTAGCCTGACCTATGGCTACCCTGGAACCTATATAGTCTAAGGCCTCCTCCTTGGTCTTTATCTCACGTGCCTGTAGAAGTGCTGGTATTAATTCCTTCTGAATCTCGGGGTCTGTAGAAACAGCTAGGGCTATATCTCTATCACTCTCAAGTCCTAATGCTTTCATCATTATAGCGAACGGTATCTTCGTAGGTATTGGTGGGAAGTTAATGACCAGTGTTCCATCCTTAAGCCTATCCAATATTATCGGTACTCTGTAGCCTGAGGACGCTGATATTACCTTTGCTGTATACGTTATGTTCGAGCCCTCCTTAGCCTTATCCACAAACACTTTATTCGGTGCCAGATCCTCCTGAGTGACAATCACTCTCTCAGATCCGTTAATTATGAAGTATCCTCCAGGGTCTCTCCAGTCCTCACCTATCTTGATTAACTCCTCCTTGCTCATCCTGGACGTAGGATCGAGTACCGATCTGACCATCACTGGCATGTCTCCTAGCGGTATCTCCTGCCTTGTTACCTCAATACCGCTCTCATACAGCGCAACAACTAGAGTTATTGGTGCTGCATAAGTTAGGTTCCTAATCCTTGCCATCATCGGAGTTATCTTCTCTACGTTGCCCTCTACTTCCCTAAACTGGGGCTCTCCTATCTTTACATCCAGAATTTCCAGGTATACTCCTGGCTGATTAGTTTCGATTCTACTACTTTCCTTCACAATCCTCTTTATCCAATCCGTTACGAACGCATTATATGAATCAAGGTGCTGTCTCACTAGGCCCTTCTCTTTAATAAACGCCTCCATCAGTACCCAGCGATCTTCAGGAGTTAACCATGTATTGGGATTCGGAGAGCTCGATGCCATAACCATCACCCAGCAACAACAAACCTATAAACAATTATCTTACCTGTGGTTGGTGACCTACGCTCTATCCGTATAATATCGCCAGGCTTAGCACCTATTTCTTTAACAACTGGATCCGAAGCCCTTATCCACGGCAGATTTTCCGGCCTCACACCTAACTCCTTAAGAATCCTAACTGCCTCTTCAGGCTTCACTACCTCATGCTTAGGAACTAATTCATGATCCATTATCTTAAATTTCTTCTTTCCCGACATATATTATCTACCCTTCCCCTAACCTTTAAGGTAGTCCGGAACACTAATTATAAGCTTTAATCCAGAATCTTTGGTTTTCTGAAAACTTAAGTAGTTTACTCCGATACCTAGCTATCCTTTTAAACCCCCATAACAACTTAGTATGGTGGGCCCGTAGCTCAGCCAGGTAGAGCGGCGGGCTTTTAACCCGTAGACGGGGTTCACCGACCTGGCGGAGGTCCCGGGTTCAAATCCCGGCGGGCCCGCCACATAAGATATACTTATTGATTGCTTCTGTTTCAGTAATTACTATGGTAGGATACTCTCGATTAGCACATCCTTAAACATACTTATGCTCTCCGAGGCGTCTGCTAGAAGTAGCGCTTCAATCAACTTCAGCCTGAGTTTGTGCTGCTGTATAAATTCCTTTAGTGCAAATGCATCATCCCTGGAAAAGACTACATGAACAGAAATAACGTTTAATTCACGCCTAATTCTTAGTGACCTTCTTACATCCTCCTGTACCTCATCGCAGCCCACTGTTTGAGTGCCTATGCTTAATGGAATGGTAAATACGCCTAGCCTTAGTGCAATAATCGAAGCTAGAGGAAGCGAATAGTCCGTTGGAGCAATAATAGCATCCACCTTACTTCCAGCTAATACCTCAACTACCCTACTACATAAGTACATTCCGAGGTATTCAGTGAGGATAGGTTTTCCGAGAACCCTCAGTAAGTCATTATCGTACTTATTGATGAGCTTGCACATAAAGTCTTTTATCAGCCTTCTGTCAAGAAGCCTGCTTAGCATCACTGCTGCTTTCTCCTCACTAGGGATTATCTCACCTTGACTGTACTTACTTAGGGTCGTGACCGATATTCCGAGTATGCTGCTCAAATCCTTATACGAGTAAACTTCCTTAGCTGCAAGTAAGGCAATAACTGCATCAAGCTTTCTTATCATAGACGTTAGTTTTCTTCCTGACCTCCACCTCAGCATTCATGAGGCCCAAAAATCATGTGCCGACAAGAATAAATATACCTTAATTAAGGTATGTAGGTATTAGATTTCAGGGATGATTGAGGTCTATAAGCGCTGAGAAATGATGACTAACCCACGCTATGACTTCCCACAAGCTTGAATTCTTAAGTTAAAGCGATGAGAAGCAATCAGACAAATGCCTTCTCATCAATGCTCAGGCCCGGAGGTAGTCATCACTGTATTTATTATACGCTAGGAAGTTAATATAAGGATTCCCATGAGGTGGAGTAGAGTACTTAAGGCAGTAGCTACACCGATGCCCGCAATACTTTATGCTGCTGCGTGGTTCTCGCTTCAGCCAATTATATTACGCGTCATATACATTCTACCTATCCTCGTGAGTCCAAATGTAGGAAGGGAGGTAGCGCAAGTAGCATCTACAGCAGTTTATGTTATTGTTAATATTTCTTGGCTCACTAGCTGGTATAAGTTAACGAAATACTTGAGAAGTAGAATAATTCGCAGTAAAATTAACCGAGTAAAATAACGTAGGTAGGAGAACATTATTGACTCGCTAGGGTTCAGCAAAATTCTCATCGGCTGACTCAGCGCTACAGTGGATCATCACTACTCAGACCGCCCGTCGAACAACATCATAGTCAAAGTTACTACTTTTCTGAGAAAATATAGATAGCGGGTCTCCATGGTATTGCCGACTTCTTTCTTCCTGCGTAATCAGGTGCTGAAGGATCTGTTGACTCATAGATCCCAACTATCTTAATACCTGTCTTAGCTTCCACATATCTTCTGAATAATCTCAGAGTAGCTAATTCATCGATACCGTTGATCTTTCTCAACACATCGATAAGTTCAGGCTTTAGCTGGCTTATGGTATCCTGCAACATCTTAGCTAATTTAAGTATATCCTTCTTAGGCATATCTGGTAGCTCCCTAATCAATACCCTTATTACCTCACCTATTCCAGCACCCGACTTAATTCTATCGTACACGAGGAAGAATAGTCTGTACATTTCCCTAGGTGCTACATAGATTACAGCTCTATCCCCTTTAACCAGTTTGGTCAACTCCTTCACATCTTCGATTAGCTTCTCAATATACTCGACCATTACTTCCGAATCATAATGCCTCTTGAGCCCCCTTGGTTCAGGCCATTTCTCGGTAACTACTAAGGTCTTCTTACCTATAGCATGCCACAGTTCTTCAGCAAAGAACGGTGTGTAGGGCGCCATCATTTTGATCCATGTCTCAATGTACTGTCTTACAACCTTACTTGGCTTCTCAACCATGCTTAGGTACTTCCTTAGATCCTGGAACATTAAGTAGAAGATCCTGATACCTGCTGCTCTAACCCTCACTCTATCCAGCTCATTGCATGCTTCATTAACATGGCTCGCGAGTCTGGACTCAAGCCACTTTTCAAAGACACCATATGTATCAGTTAACTCACTACTGGCTAATTCCTTAACCAACTCCTCTATCTCCCTTAATCTCTCCGGCAGCCGCTTAAACCTATCGTAATCAAAGTTAAGGTCCTGCTCAACCTCCGCCTCTATAGCGAAGCCTAATCTTGTGGCATCGGGAGAGAACTCTTCAATTAAGCCTTTCAATGTCCAGATATTCCCTTTCGATTTAGACATTTTTTCTCCGCGTATCAGAACCCAGCCATTAGCCACTATCTGCTTTGGCCACTTTTCCTCAGGAAATACAGCTACATGATTGAATATGAAGAACGTAAGGTGATTAGGTATTAAGTCCTTACCGCTGTGCCTGGAATCAAGCGGATACCAGTAGTCAAACTCCTCCCTAAGCTCGCGGAGCACATTAACAGATATTCCGAGCTTTCGTGAAAGCTCTGCTGGGTCACCTTCACCTAACATTACGTAGTCCCAGAATTCCTTAGTTAGCTTACTTGAGTCTATACCGTACATCCTTATCTTATGTACTACAGTGTAGAATGCCATGTAGATTGTTGAGTCACTAAGGGACTCTATTACCCATCCCTTCTCCCAGGGTAGCTCAGTACCGAGACCTCTGGTGCGCGCGCACGCCTTCGCCTTCAGCCAGTCAATAACGGCTTGAAACTGACTTCTAGCTTCTTCAGGCACTATCCTCATCCTAGCTAACGCCTTCCTAGAGAGCTCCTTCCACTTCTCGTTACCGTAATCTATGAACCACTGATTTCTTAGTATCTTAACAACAATCTCAGTACCACATCTACAGTATACTGGCGCATTAAGTATCTCGTACATTACCTCAGCTATACCCCTGCTCAACATAAACTCCCTTATTTTCTCCCTAGCCTCGCTAACTTTCCTGCCAGCAATGTACTTAGCTGTAAACTCCGCTACCTCAGTATCGTTAACTAGCTTAGCAAGATCAGCCCTCATAACACCGGACTCGTATTCTACTCTATAGAGTTCCTTAGTAGCTTTATCGAGCAGGTCACTGTCCTCCTGACTTACTATGTTAAACTTCTCAACTACATCCTTAGCGGGAATGGCACTGTAACCCTTAACTCTAATTAATGGTATAGGTTCTAGCTCCTCAGGCCACTCACCAAATCTCTTCACGTAGTCCCTCAATGCTGCATAGTCGTAAGGTGCGTGAGCGGGAACACTCATCACCAAGCCAGTACCAAACTTCGGATCGACAAATGTTGCCTCCAACACCTTAATCCTACGCCCTGTAATCGGGTTAACTGCATACTTACCTATCAGTGTTAGCGGATCTACTTTGCTTAAGACCTCCATATCCATTTGATACCTTAACTTGTTATAGGCCTCGCAAGCTATAACCCACTTCTCAGTACCGCCTCCGCTGACGCTTCTCACCTCGCACAGACAGTACTTAATACTCGGGTTAATCCATAGGTTAGTTACACCATATACTGTCTCGGGACGTAATGTCGCAACGGGTATTAATACATCACTACCCTCAAGCTTAAACTTTATAATAGTCATCTCACCTATCTCGGGCTCTACATCATCCTTAGTATCATGCATCCCAACAGGCATCTCATGCTTCGGGCACCAACCCACGGGGTGGGAGCCCTTAACAATATAGCCTCTCTCCCTCAACTTCTCAAACTGCCACCGTATGAAGGACTTAAACTCCGGGTCTATACTCGTGAACTCCCGGCGCCAATCAATGGAGAGCCCGTAGTCCTTCATTGCCTCTTTCGATATACCGTGGAAGTATCTGGCGAGCTTTAGCGGCTCTGTAAGTTCTCTAAGAATATTCGCATCTACCGCAAAGCTTTCCGCTAGCTTATTAATGTACTCCGTATCTCCGGAAGCTATTTTCTCAGCCATTGAGAGTATGGGTGTTCCTGTATAGTGGAAACCCATTGGGAAGAGTACGTTATAGCCCCTAGCTCTCTTATACCTTGCGAGAATATCAGGTATGATGTATGTTCGTGCGTGACCTATGTGTATTGGACCATTGGGATACATGAACGCTGCAGTTACGAAGAACTTAGGTCTGCCGGGCTCTGGATCGGCTTCGAATACTTTCTCTTTTTCCCATATCTCTCTCCATTTGCGAGCTATACTCTTGAGGTATTCGATGTATTCATTATTGTTGCCGCCACTAGCAATAATATCTCACCACAAGTAGCTAGTAAGTAAGTCCCTATTAAGGATTAAGGTCCCTCAGGAGGATTTAATAGAACCTGGAATTTTTAGGGACGGTCAGTATTGCGGGGCTTATCACCAATCATACCGTGTTCCGCTCATCATCTAATTAATTGAGTTAACAAGCCTTAATTAAGGTATTCGATATAACCTTAACTTAGGGGCTTTCTCGTGAGGGCTATCGTCAAGGTCGATCCTAAGGGCAGAATAACAATACCGTTATATATTCGAGAGGCTGTAGGTCTTGAGCCGTTTTCTTATGCTGAAGTTGAGGTAAGTGAAGACAATAAGTCAATAATTATTAAGCCAATATCTAAGTCCGGTGAAGTCCTAGTTGATATTAAAGTAACACTCAATAATATCGACGATTTCACACGGGTGCTGAAGACTATTTTAGCTGAGGGTGTTGAGGTAAGGCTACTTAAGTGCAGATCTGTAGATGATAAGGGGTACAGCTGCATATTCACATTAACTCTTCTTGATAGGGTACTAGCTGAGCACATAGGGAGAAAGCTTAAGGATAGTGGTATTAAAGTTGAGATTCTCTAATTAACTTGGAGGAAACTACTATGCTTGTTCATGTAGGGTGCTGCGGTTTCGCTATTGCAAGAAAGAGGTATTATCAGGAATATGATGCAGTTGAACTGCAGGACACATTCTATAATCCGCCAGATGAAACTAAACTAAGGAAGTTAAGAGCGGAGGCACCAGACGACTTTATTTTTACTATGAAGGCATGGCAAGCAATTACACACCCTCCATCCTCAGCTACTTGGAGGAGATGCAAGGTAAAGATACCTAAGGAGCAATGGGACAAGTATGGCTTCTTAAGGCCAACAAAAGAGAATTTCAACGCATGGGAACTAATAGCTAGGAGTGCGAAAGCCATTAACGCTAGAGTAGTAGTTATTCAGACTCCCCCATCGTTCGGCTACAGCGAGGAAAACTACAAGAACGTAATAGAGTTTTTCTCATCTATAACACCTACGGACTTTATCATTGGTTGGGAGCCTAGGGGGACTTGGAGAGAACATCCGGATAAAGTAAGAGAGATAGTAGAGATGTTTAGAGAATTAGTACACATTACAGATCCTCTTAGGGTGCTTCCCGCTACGTTGAAGGAAATCAGTTACTTTAGACTTCATGGAATTAGTGGCAAGGAAGTAAATTACAGGTATAAGTACACGGATGAAGACTTAACTAAATTAAAGAACATTCTTAACCAGTTGAAAAGCAAAGAGGTTTACGTAATGTTTAATAATGTATACATGGCATCAGATGCTAAGCGATTTAAGGAGATCCTCGCTAAGGCCTAACTTCTTAACTACCTCACTCAATACCTCCCTTACAAATAACTTTTTCAGCGCACTCATACGCAGAATAGCTCCTCCGTAGATTTCCCTTATCCTATCCTCAACCTCACGCAATCTTTTCTCACTCACTAAATCTATCTTGTTTATTACAACAACTACCTCTTTTCCTTCAAACAACCGCAGAATACTTCTCAGCAGATTCAATTGCTGTTCAAGTGAATAGTAAGCCCCTTCGTATGGATCAACCAAGAATAGTATTAAGTCGGCTAAGTGCTTTAAAGCAAGGATGGCTTTCCTCTCTATAGGATTTAGCTTGTTCAGAGGTCTGTCAAGTATACCTGGAGTATCAATTACCTGAATTCTCAGCACGCCTAAATTGACGTGACCCAATATTATCTCCTTAGTTGTAAACGGAAATGGTGAAACCTGTGGCTTGGCTGAGGAGATCGCTCTCACGAACGTTGACTTACCCACCTGAGGCATGCCAGCAACAACTACCTTAGGTGCCCCGACCTCTACGCAAGGGAGCTTACTCAGTTCCCTAATAGCGTTATCGAGAAGCTCTAGATCGCGCCTTAACTTCCTCAATACGGATATGGTCCTCCCAACAAATTCCCTCGCCATTTTCCTAGCTTCAGCAGCATCGACGCTTGCCTTAATCTTTAACCTATATTCCCTCCATAACTTCTTTAGAACTGCCTGCATCCCCCTTATCTTACCTATGACATCCCCGTAGTTCTCTATGTTTGCTAGCTTGAGCATCTCCAGCTGATATGAGTGCAGCTCACTTTCTCTCGGTAAGTTATTAATTAGCTTTTCTAGCTCACTGTTAACGATGTTAAATATCTTATCCACCCTAATCAAGCACTTTACCATCCCGCGCTTCTTAACAGACTTAGGCAGTGTAACTGGCTCCTTAAATTTCCTCAGAATCCTTTCCCTGAGCTCCTGGAACCTAGGTACCCTCAAGTTCCTTAGGGTATCTTCTAAACAGTCTTTCTCGACCATATAACTTCACCATCTTTCTTTACGGCAACTACCCTGTGAATTGGAATTACCACCTTCTCGTTAACAACTAGCCTATCTTTCTTTATAGCAATGTTATTACTTAACGGTATTTCCTTAATGCCTGTTGGTGAAACTCTATCCACCACTACTATAGCGTAACTCCTAAGGTCTTCCCCGCTCCACTTAATCTTATTCAGTATACCAGCTATGGTGTTATTCTTCACAAGAGATCCTACCTTAGCTTTCTTGATGTATTAAACCTTTAAATTCTTTCTAGCGCTTCTCTAGCGGTGGCAAAAGGTGGCTTACGAAAGATTAGTGACTGGAGCCACAGCTGTAGGGTTAAGGACTAAGGACGCCGTTGTTCTTGCCGCAGAAAAGCGTGTCTCGTACGGTGGCTTTGTAATGAGTAGGGCAGGGAGGAAGGTCTTCCTTATAAAGGATAAATACGGCGTTGCATTCGCGGGATTATTTGCTGATATTCAGGCACTGAAGCGCTTAATGAATGTTGAAATTCATTCTTATGAAATAGAAAACGGCAGGCCCATATCAGTTAGATCTGCTGCACGCTTACTCTCTGTAATCCTCTACCAGTACAAGCTAATGCCATTCCTTTCTGAAGTAATCTTCGGCGGTATAGATAGCCAGGGTGCCCACCTCTACGTTATGGACTCCCTTGGCTCACTTATTGAAGACGATTACGCAGCAGTAGGTACTGGCGCGCCAGTAGCTATAGGTATAATCGAGAGCAGATATAGCAAGGACATGAAGGTAGAGGAAGCTGAACAGCTAGCTATAGATGCTGTTAAGGCAGCTATTAGTAGAGATGCTGTATCAGGGGATGGGGTTGATGTAGTAGTAATAACGCATGATAAGTCATGGGAGAAAAGTATAACCGTGCGGTGAGTTACGCTACCGCATGGGGTACGTCTTGAGGAGTGACGCAAGCTACTTCAGTGCCGCAAGGGCTATTAAGCTACAGAAACTACTAGCTGAGAAGATAATCTGTGAAGGACGTATAGATAAGTTAAATACAGTCGTCGGGCTAGACCTAGCATACATAGGTAATATTGGCATAGCTGTTGCAGCGTTGCTTACGTATCCAGACTTAAGGCTTAAGGAATACGCTGTCGTAGTAGGTGAAGTCAATATTCCCTACGTACCCGGATTACTAGCATTTAGAGAGGCTCCTCTTATGTTTAAAGCATATGAGAAGCTGGGTACAGACGCCGACCTAGTAATTGTTGACGGACATGGTATAACACACCCAAGAAAATTAGGTATCGCATCACATATTGGCTTAGTTCTTGATAAGCCATCTATAGGTGCTGCTAAAAAGATACTGACTGGGAGAATAGTCGAGAAAGATGGTAGGGAATACCTAGTAGTAGATGGTATGGTTGGTGCATTGGTGCTTAGGCCTAAAGGAAGCAAGAAGGCTATCTTTTTAAGTATAGGACATAAAATTTCGATAGCTGAGCTTGAGCGTATAGCCCCTACCCTCTTTAGGGACGATCATTACTTGCCTGAGCCGACGTATATAGCGGATAAGATATCTAAGCAGGTGAGGAGTAGGGTTGCCGTTCACAATAAGAGGAAAAGTCGTTAGTGGTCTTGGCGAAGGGAGAAAGTACATAGCCCTGCCTATATATTACATTCTCATAACTGAGATTCTGGATGGTAGTCCCTTCTTAGGTACATTAAATGTTGAAATACCCACGAGTTTTAGGGAAATAATACGCTCCTGCACACCACTGCAGATTAAAAGCGTAGTTATGAATGGACAGGAGTTTGGGGGCTTCTATTACTGGCTAGGTAAGGTAAGAAAAGAGCACTCGAATAATTGGATTAAGTGCTTACTTGTAAGGCCCTACAAGAGCAAACACCCAGACAACATAATTGAGGTAATTGCTGAAATTAACCTAAGAGAGACTCTTGGCTTGAGAGACAACGACTTCGTTGAGATACTCTTCGCTTGCGGTGAAAATTCTTGGTTTTGAGATTTAGGTGCCTACACTGCCTACACTGCTGCTTCTTTTCAACACCTGTAGACTACCCGATCGTACTGGAAGGTGAAGTAGACACACTTAAGAAGTTAGCTTTAGAGAGAAACATTACTCTAAATTTTAGGCGAATTACAGACCAATTCTACCTCTGGATTATAGAAGGGTTCTGTCCATTCTATGATATAGCGAATAGGAGGTGCTCCATTCACGAAAATAAGCCGTTCTCCTGCAAGATGTTCCCCCTCCTTCTAAACATTAGGACAGGGGAAGTCAGTGTCTCGTTTGCGTGTGACTGGGTCATTAATCACATAAGCGAGTTAATTAATGAAAGAAATAACATAGCTGAAATTTTTCCTGATGAGTTTAAAGCAGTAGTCAATTTATTTAAGAAGATTAAGGCATTGAGAAGTGGTGAATAACTGTGGCGAGCGAAAGAAAAGTGCGTGTTAAGACATCAATATTCTTTACGACCTATGATGAGAAGAGGGCAGCTGAGATACTGAACTACATAAGGAGTAACTATAAGGTTATTGAAGAGGAGCGGAGTACTGTAGTAAAGGAACTATACTATGTTTGTGTTGAGGGTAGAGCTAGCGAATTAAAAGAGTATCTAAAAGATAAGGTACTGTGGCATAAAGTCGATATCATTGAGTTTAAGTGATATCGCTACCGATAATTCTACTTATAATGAAGTTATCAACTATGAATAACGCTAGGGCAGATGCAATAGTTATAGCCCCTAGCACATCGTCACGCCTTGCTATAAAGAGAAGCAAAGCGGAGGCCAGTATTACCAATGATCTTAATTTGATCTTTCTGCCTAATAGCCTCTCAAAGAGAGCCATCATCCCACCTAAATAAGTCTTAATCTTGCACCTCCTCCCAGAACTCTCGCTAATGATGCAGCCATCGTTGTTAAGGCTGCTAGGTAAACTCCCGGTAGAAAAAGAAATGAGTAGATGTAGGCTATACCTATTGATATATACTGCATGATTATATCAACTAAGCTCTCATAACACACTATCCTACGCTCTTCGATGTTAGGGCTTGGGTACTCCCTAGGTGTGTAGGATATACTTATAAATATTGGGCTTGTCGAGTCAAGCTCCAGACTACCTAAGCTCAGCACACATTCACTTAATTGCACGCCTTTCCAGGACCAAGAACTCCAGCTACACTGCAAGGAGGCGTTATTAATGCTTAAGGAAGTAACTCGAACACTTGCTAACTTAACTATCCTTACTTCACCTCCCTCCACACCAGACTTAGTTAAGGTGACCTCCAGCCTGCTACCCAAATACTTAACATGCACTACACTAAGGCTGCTGGGCAGTAGAATAGCTAGTCCGCCCTGATATATAATGTTGGGAAGCCTGAGCCTGTAGTTAGTCCTGCCCGATCCAGACCTTATAATGCTTGGTGTCGGTTTAAAGACGTAGCCCATGAAGAGCACCTCTACACTAAAGGTGTAATTTCTTGGGAGAACGTCTAAATTGTCACCTAAAACCACCTTTCCTCTTGCATCACCCTTAATTACCCCTATGGGTATCTCGCTACCTTCCTTGTATAATCGCAGGACGGGGTACGGTATAGGTTCGTTGCCTAAGTCGATTATACTACAGGTTAGTGTGACTGGCGAGCTAATTGTTGGTTGCGGTGTAGCACCCTGGAATATATTAACAAAGACCGGCATTAAGGGGAATCCTACGTACATTATGAGTGAAGCAGCAATAAAGAAAGCACCTGCATCCTTACCTATCCGAAGCGGTAGTGAGTAGAGAAGTAGGCCTAGTGCAAGTAGCTCACTTCTAAAATTCCATATGAAGCTTGCTATGAAGTACATCATCCTAATAGCAGAAAGAGCTAGCGTAATATAGCTCGAAGCCAGGCCTAGAGGCGAGAGGATCATCGAATATCCCAGGCTTTTTATCCATGAGGTAACGTATGTTAGTCCCATCAGTGCCGTTACAAGAATAGCTGTTCTCTCAGTCAGCCAGCTCATGAAGCCCGTCCAACTATATCCCAGCAAGTTGAGTATGAAGTCCCCTATACCTAGTATTATATTGTATGCGGATACTAGCACAGCAGCCATTATGGCGTCGGATAGAAGTCTAATACCCCACCTCTTCAATTGCCTATAAGGTATGGGCAACGCTAGAATAAGAACACCGATAAAGTAGGTTAAGATAGCTAAATTAAGAGCTAGGGGTAATACGTTCATTATCACACCTAAGGCTGTGGAGGTGGTGGCATCGGCTGGTTTATATTTGACGTAATATACGATATTATAGCGAATATTGTTGAACCCATAGCGAGCCAGAAAGCTGCTAGCACAGCATCCTCAACTAAAGTCTGACCAGTCCTCTTTACCCTGTGGATAGGAATAGGTGATCCCTTTATAGCCCACCCAATAACCCATGAAACAAGGAAAATTAGCCATGCTATTGTCATGATCTGTACAGTTAGGTTCCTAATAAATGATGTTATATCCATGTATCCTCCCCCAAATCTAGGCAGTACTTTTAAAGTGATCATGAATGAGTCAGTACTTAAAATACTTACACTCAGGTATTTAGTTGGTGATTCAAACGTACATATCGAGAAAAGCTCAATTACATAATTGTACCGTCTTCGAGGGCGCTATAATACTCGGCAATACCGAAGTCAACGAAGGAACTATGATATTTCCTTATGTTGTAATAGGGTTTCCTACCCGCGCTAAATTAAAAAACGCTATGGTTACCTTCAGCGCTAGCAACATAGAGATTACCGAGTTAGATAGCCTAAGTAATGGCTCACGGCTAGGCAAGAACAACATTATCAGATCGTCATCAATACTTTATGAGGAAGTAGAACTCGGGGACAATGTAGAGCTAGGACACCACGTAATGATACGTGAGCAAACTAGGATCGGGGAAAATACCTTAGTAGGCTCAGGGACTATAATAGATGGGAAATGCATCATAGGTAAGAACGTAAGTATTCAGTCAGGAGTTTACATACCCACAGGTACTGTAATAGGTAATAACGTGTTTCTTGGTCCTAGAGTAGTCATAACAAATGATAAGTACCCAGCAAGTAAAAGGCTAGTAGCTACAGTAATAGAGGACAACGCAGTAGTAGGCGCAAACGCCGTACTTATTGCTGGCGTTAGGGTTGGAGAAGGAGCTGTTATTGGTGCAGGCTCCGTTGTAACGCGAGACGTCCCTCCATACAAAGTAGTTTATGGCATACCAGCAAGGGTAGTTAGTGATAGAGAAGAATATGAACGTAAAAAGAAGGAGTATGAACGGGGTACTTAGTGCGGAAGTGGGGATACAGAGTAAGGCTTTACTGGTGCGCTAATTGCAACGTACCATTAAGGCAGAAGTACTGTAGTAGGTGCGGGGGCAAAGGAAGAGAGCTAAGTATTGTAGAGCCCGGCGACATAAGGCCAGCTTTTAACGGCGACATAGGTATCATTAAAGAAGCGCTTCTAACAGAGTTCGGTACCGATATTCTACTTAAGGAACTCAATATAGCTCCGGAAGCTACGTTTCTCAATAAGGTACCGCATTATGACGACATGAAGAATGTCGTAGTTGGCGGTATTATTGTAGGGCGATTCTTCTTTGACCCAAAAATAATGAAATGGAGGTGGAGATTAAACGCGTACAGCGCCAAGGCAGCCATTGATTACGGGCTAGTCAAGGTGTTTAGAAGAGATCGAGTAAAACCGCTCGAGGTTCTGGGTGATAGCGATCGTGAGGGCGAGCAAGCAGTTGTTACGGACTCAAAAGGCAGGATTATCGCATTGGCTATAGCTAAGAAAGGCAAGTTTAGGGTTCAAACACTACTTAATGATCCGGGTGGGATAGAGCAACTTAAGAGGAAAGCTTCATTTGATGACATTATTAAGTGTAATGACGACTACTTTAGGTCACTTATCTCACGCTCCATACAGCATCTCGCACTATTCTCGGATAAAGTTAAGCTCCCAGTTGTTTGCTCTTTTTCTGGTGGCAAGGACTCTCTAGTCGCTCTGCACCTTGCTTTGCAGGCAGGCTTGGAGCCTACCATTCTGTTTAATGATACTGGTCTTGAAT
>QMWS01000004.1 GCA_003661745.1 Thermoprotei archaeon
AAATACGTCACTATCATTTAACACACACTCGCCCATTACGTCACTATCCGCTACACTGGATCTAAACAAAGTTATCGTAGGTACTGCTAGTAAGTCATATTTGATTCTTGGTTTAGGAGATTATATACTAAAGAAGGAAGAACCCATTGACCTAAGTACCAGAGAACTTCAGCCCCTAACTATTCATGTTATTACAGCTAATGGGACAGCCGTAGCTAACGCTAAAGTTGAAATATATGACATTAGAGGTGTTCTGGTAGCCGAGGGATTTACTGATACTAATGGGACATATAGAGTAGATTTCATCCTTCCTGGCACTTATAACATATCAGTACAACCACCAGTCGATTATCTTGAGAAAGTATCGAAAATAGTATCAATAACTAAAGAAACACGTGAGATTACAGTAGCGTGTAATTACGCTGCTATAAATGTGTACTTCAATATTCTTGATTCTGAAACAAAGAGAGGTATTGAAGAGAGCGTGAGCTTCACCCTCAGCAACCCAGAGACCTTCATGAAGTATGAGATCACAAGCAAGAATTCCTCTTTCTACTTGAAACTGTTGCCTGGACAATACAGGATATCCATAGCACCCAGTCGGTACATAGTAGGAAAGCCGCTCTATCAAGAGCTGACAACATACATTAATGTACCAAAGGATAGAAACATAACTTTATACCTCACACGCAATACGTTCAGACTAACCCTGAGATTTATAGATAACGAGACACGTGGTCCGCCCAAGGAGTCCGTTCAGGCACTACTTTACAAGGAAGGAAAGCTCATTGCAAGTTCTGTAATATCTACTTATAAAAATACATTAACGTTAACATTAAGGGATAAAGGTACATTCATACTCGAAATAACGCCTTTGCCGCCTCCTAATGAGGAACCATACTACGTGAGCAATACATACACAATAAATGTAACAAGTGACATGCAGGAAGTGATTTTCCTGTATCCTAATCACATGAAATTAACCCTAAATGTTATAGATAAGGATACGGGCGGCCCGCCCCTAACTTCTATTAAAGTTATGGTAGACAATAGATACGCTACAACACTGCCAGCCAATACCTCATACGTAGTGCTTGAAGTTACTAAAGGTATACATTCTCTAACACTCGTACCTATGCCAGAGTACAGCTATCTTAAGATACCTCTCTATAACATTACAAGGCTAGATATCAGAGTAGTTAGGGAGACTACATTAAACGTATCCCTTACGAGAATATACATGAAGGTAGAGCTAAGTATAAGGGACTACTACACAGGAGGAGGACCAGCAGAAAAACTAGCACTAATGATTAACGGTAATAAAGTAGCTGAAATTCAGCCGAATGCATCAGCGCCAGTATTATTCACTGCGTACTTACATGTAGGGGAGAACATTATTCAGCTAAAAGGTAGGTACATATATTCTGACTACATTAAAAAAGTAAACATAGTGAATGCTACCGCGATCGATATTGATCTCCTACGCAAGCTCTTCACGATAAAAATCGTAGTTGTTAATGACATAGGGCAGAAGCTAAGTGGAGGCGTGGCTGAAGCGAGGGGTATTAACTTAAGGTTTGAGGCTACAAGCAGCATTGTTGATGGCGAGGTGTACCTTAAGCTGCCTTTCGGAATGTACACTATTGAGGTAATACAGCCAGGGTATGAGAAGTATGTCGTAGAGAAGGTAGTAGATCACGATGAAGAGATGTCTGTTGTGCTGTACCCGAGATTAACTACACTATTAACCAGATACTTACCTGTGCTTGTTGGTGTTAGCGTTATAGCAGCAATAATAGCGCTGATATTTAAGTATAGGGCTAAGATTAAAAGCTTAATAACCCCTGAGGAGGAGTTATTTTGAATCTGAGTTTAGAGGTCGGACTTGAAGCACGAAGCTTATATTTTTAACAGCAAGTCTTATGTGGTGATGGTATGTCGTTACCTGAGGAATTAATTAAGGTTATCGAAATTACCCGAGCCCACAACAGGTGGAGGAGGTTCGAGTGCATAAATCTAATAGCTTCAGAGAATGTCATGTCTCCACTTGCTGAAGCAGCTTACTTTACTGACATGATGCATAGGTATGCTGAGGGAAAGCCTAGGAAAAGGTTCTATCAAGGCAACACATACACGGACGAAATAGAGTTACTTGTAATGGATTTGATGAGTAAGCTACTTAATGTTAAGTACATAGAACCTAGACCTATTAGCGGTACGATCGCAAATGCAGCGGTATTTAGAGTCCTCGGGCAGCCAGGAGATCAAGCACTAATAGCTCCTGTTCAAGCAGGCGCCCACGTATCACACACTAAGTTCGGCACATTGGGTGCGCTAGGAATTAAACAGATAGAGCTCCCCTTCGACCTAGAGAATTGGAATATCGATGTAGATAAGGCCGTTAAGTTAATAGAGGAGATTAAGCCTAAATTCGTCACGCTAGGTGCTAGCGTCTACCTCTTCCCACACCCAACTAAGGAAATAGCTGAAGCTGCACATGCTGTTGGGGCGAAAGTCGTTCACGATGTAGCGCACGTACTTGGACTAATAGCAGGGAAGAGATGGCCTAACCCTATCCATGATGGTGCTGACGTATGTACATCATCTACTCATAAGACATTCCCTGGCCCACAGGGTGGCATAATATTCACTGATGACGAAAAAATGTATAAGGCGATTTCAAAGACAGTCTTCCCGTGGTTCATAAGTAATCACCACCTCCACAGATTACCTGCTATGGCTGTCACAGCTATCGAGATGATTCACTTTGGTGAAAAGTACGCGGATCAGATAGTTAGAAATGCGAAAGCATTCGCTGAGGCACTAGCGAGTGAAGGTTTTAAGGTACTTGCCGAGCACTTAGGATACACTAAGTCCCACACATTGGTAGTCGATGTGAGAGAGCTTGGTGGAGGAGCTAAGGTAGCAAAGCTGCTTGAGGAGGCTAATATCATAGCTAACAAGAACCTGCTACCTTGGGATCCGCCTGAGAAGGTGAAGGATCCAAGCGGGTTGAGGCTAGGCGTACAGGAAATGACTAGGTTCGGAATGAAGGAGAGCGACTTTAAGGAGGTAGCTAGGTTAATGCGTAAGGTACTCATAGACGGCAGAGACCCTAAGGAAGTAAGGAAAGAGGTAATAGAATTCCGTAAAGAGTTTATAGAGGTAGAGTATACGTTTAAGATGCCGGAGGACCTAGAGAAGAGCCCGATTAAGGTGCCGATGCTGCTATGACCGAGCACAGTAAGTGGGAGCTACTCTCTTGGGAGGACATAAATAACATATCAAAGAAGCCCAACTCCCTAGCAATACTTCCAGTCGGAAGCATAGAGCAGCACGGACCGCATCTCCCTGTAGGTACTGACTTTTTAATTGCTGATAAAGTAGCGGAAATTCTTACCAAGAAACTTAACGAAAAGAACATACCCACAATAAAACTCCCTCCTATACCTTTCGGCTTAAGCAGCATGTGGCAGGCATACCCGGGAACAGTAACCCTAAGGTACGATACGTTCGCAAAGTTAATAATTGAAGTACTTACATCCGTAATTGCTGCAGGCTTCAGCAACATACTGATCTTGAATAGCCACGTGGGAAATTCTGATTTACTACGCGTAGCTGCTAGGGAGGCTGTAGAGCACGCGGGAAAAGGGAAGGTAGCTGTAATAACTATATGGGAATTTATCGGCGATATAATCAACACACTATTCGAGACCCCCTTCTTTCACGCTGACGAAGCTGAAACAAGTGTAGCACTAGCACTGGGGATATCACTTATTAGGGAGCCAGTACGCTCATCAGACATATTCAGGGTATACAATGAGAAGTGGCATAGCCTGGACTTAACGAGAAGGCCAAAGGCATACGTGTTTAGACCTGAGTCACGGACGATGCATGGACCAGGAGCTTATGGGAGGCCTGACAAGTCAAGTAAGGAGAAAGGCGACGTACTAGTGAGAGAACTAATTAACAGATTAGTTGATTTTGTTAATGACTTTATCGAAGATAAGGTGTAATAACGACTTTTTACTCAATAATACGGTATTCCTTACCCGCATGAAGATAGACCAAACCTTCCTTTATCATTGCATCAAGCAGCAGCTTCTCAGCACTACTTAAATTACGCACTTCACTGATGTGTAGCGGGAACTTAGCTTTAAAACCAGCTAGAAATTCCTGACTGACCAAATACCCTGCTATGTGCACTAGCGAGCCACTACTTATGTAGATCTCTAGAGGCTTTCTGGCTAATTTCCTAGCCTCCTCAATACTCAGTACCCCTCTCTCACGAATCTCCTTAATTAAAGGATCTTCACTTGGCTTATCTGCCCTCTCCTCACTTCTGTAAGGTTCCTTCTCGCCTAGCTTAGGCTGAGCCATTCTAAGTAGGTCTAATTCCTGCTCGAGTTTCTTAACTCGAGAGCTTAACCTACTTACCTCATTCTTAAGTGTGTCAACCGCGCGCATTAACTGCTCTACAACATCTTTGATTTTCTCTAAGTCTTTGCTACTTAATTCTGCGTGCTCTTCATTAATTACTGGAGGAGTTACACGTACTACGTAACCCCCCTTAGATGACCTGACAACATACCCTGCTTCCCTAAGCCTATAAAGTGCTGCCCTAACGGAAGAAAGGGGCATACCTAAGGCATCAGCTATCTCCCTAGGTGTCGCGCCCGGGTTATTTTTCAGAAACGCAAGTACTTTTTGATCAACGCTCAATCTCTATCAGTTAAGTAAGTTATTTGTAGGATAATAAAGCCTAATGAATAGTACGTGTCAAACTAGCACTAGCGCTTCCTAGGATATATGTAGTCCTTAGGTGCCTTACTGAAGGGCTCTAGGTACTTCCTAAGAACTTTAGGTATTTCGACAACGCCGTCCTCACGCTGGTAATTCTCTAGTATTGCAGTTATTGTTCTAGTGCTAGCTATTGCGGTAGAGTTAAGCATGTGGACAAAATCCTTCACCATGCCCTTCCTACGCACGAACTTTATCTTTAGTCTGTAAGCCTGCCAGTCAAGTACGTTACTACAGCTGACTAGCTCGCGGAACCTTCCCTGAGCTGGGTACCAAGCCTCGAGGTCGTACTTCATTGCTGCCCTTAGATTTAGCTCGCCAGACGCTATGTTGACTACTCTGTATGGGATTCCTAAGCCCTGATACAGCTCCTCCGCGTTACGTATTAACTGATGAAATACATCCCAGCTCTGCTCAGGTAGCGTAAATGCGAACTGTTCAACCTTGTGGAATTGGTGAACCCTGAAGATACCCTTTAAGTCCCTATTGCCCGCGCCTGCCTCCTTCCTAAAGCACGGGCTAACACCTACGTAAAGCAGTGGCAGGTCCTCCTCGGGAATGGTCTCCCCTGCATGAAGGGCTGCTAGGGGATGCTCGGCTGTAGCTATTAGGTATAGGTCCTCGTTCTCTATTTTATAGAGTGCATCCTTAAAGGCAGAAAACTCCTCTACCGCAGCCATGTACTTGCCTTTAAGCATGTACGGCGGTATAACGAGCTTAAAGCCTTTGCTAGTTAGGTAGTCTATAGCGTACGCTAACAGCGCCATATCAAGCCAGACGACATCATCAAATATGTAGTAGAATCTTGAGCCAGCTACCTCGCCAGCCTTCAGCGTATCGCCCAACTTAAGCACGTTCTCAAGCATGTCTGCATGACCTACTATTTCCCAGTCAATTACCTCGTAATCCATCCTAACTCCCTTACCCTCGGTTTCAGCTAAGAACTCATTCAAGTGCTTCCTCTGAACCTTAGCCTTTCCCCACGCCCTAATTACCTTATTGTAGCTTTCATCTGGACCGATAGGAACTGACTCATGTAGTAAGCTGGGCATGTTATCTAGCAGCTCAGTTCTCATGTTGCTTAGTTCCTTCAGCTTTTGCTCGTACTCACCAATGATTTTAAGTAGCTCCTTAGCCTCCTCAACCTTAGCTTTCCTTAGCTCCGGAGGAGACTTAGCTACTTCCGCACTAATGATATTGTGTTTGTGCCTGAGCTTATTGAGCTCTGTCTGAACTCTCCTCCACTCACGGTCGATCTCTAGGAACTTGTCAACTAGTGACGGATCCATAAACCTCTTTCTAAGGTTCTCCCTCATTAAGTCCGGGTTCTTCCTCAGCACCTCAAGGACGGACCAAGGCATACCTCCCCAGCCATACATTAACCTTGAAATAAGGAGTTTATACTTTTTACCTCAATTAGGTACAGCAACCTGTGAGAGACGAACTCCTTAATGCTCGGCTTACTCAGCCTTACTAACCCCAGTATCTTCTCGTCCGAATATACTGTTTTTCTAGTTCGTGGAGCTTAAGGTAGAACTCCTTCTCATCCGAAATAAATAAGACTCTCCTAGCTACCCTAGGCCCTATGCCGTATGAAGCTAACGCAATAACTGCTTTCTTTCCGTAGTTCAGCACTAGCTCAGCAGTATCCATGAGCTTCTCGAAAATCTCCTTCTCATTAGAACTTAAAGCAAACTTATAGTTCTTCCCCGCCTTCAGGCCTTTCTTAACAATTTCTACTACCTTACTTCCGTCGCTACTAAATGACGCACCGATTAGTGAAAACCTACACTTCGGGCAGGATATCCTCTCAGGGAGGTCAGCTATTTTCGAGCTCCAGTGATGTCCGCACACCATACAGATAAGGAGTACTTCCTTGGACAGTATTCTTCTCTTAACTAACTCAGCAACTATATCTCTAGGCAGGTACTGAGTTCTAACTCTCTCATAGCCTCCAGGTATCTTCAATCCCTCAGACGCCAGAGGGGATAGGGACTCGGGCACAAACACTAGGGTCAGTTTGGTTCTTCCTTCCCGGATGCGATTAAGTAGCGACTCAACAAGCTTAAGATCTAGGTATTTAGTGAGTATTTCATTCATTACTTCACGTCTAACTAACTCATTATTAGAGTATCTAGATATGATTGACTTGATAATATTTGAGGGAGCCCCCTTCGGTATTAAACCTACTCTAGATAATATTTTGAATGCTACAAACTTAAACAGTGCAGTATCTTTTATAGAATAATTAAGAATATCTATCAGTTCATCGTTATTTAGTTCTTTAAACACCTTATTTATTATTATTTTTACGACGTTCTCGGGTAATTTATAAGGTAGCTCGATGTATATGTGGTATGGATCTATCTTTACATGCGTATTGACGCCTAGTAACTTGCTTATTACGCCTGTAATAATGAGTGAGAGTGTTCTATTTCCTAGCGTACCTAGACATGCGTGAACTACGAGCAGTGTCCTTTGCGTACCCGATACCTCTATAACTACATTACCCTCTGAAGGTAACGGATAGCCCTTCTGGATGTGGTCCTTAATGATATTTTCTACGTACTTAATCAATTTACCATCTGCTAGCTTAGACAGCCAGCCTGGCTTGTAACCGAGCGCAATGAGCCTTCTTATGCCGCAGACTTCTCTAGCTACTTTATAGTCTACGGGTATACTCTCACCTAGCCAGGAGGGGATGTGCGCTTCCTCCGCTTCTTGAACTTCAACAAATACTTTTCTCGACTCATCATCTACCGCAAGAACCTTCCATACCTTACCACCGAGTACTAAGTTAGTACCTTCTTCTACTGAGGTAGCAACGAATTCTTCATCTAGCCCACCTATTTGCCTCCTGGTTAGCACGTCGATAACGCTATATTGTAGGGTGTCTACTATCATTGTTGTTGTTAGGTAGTATATCCTACCTTTAGTGGTTCCCTCAATAACATTACCTCTTAACCTTATGTAGCCGAGTTCATTGAGGAAGTAGAGTACGCTGAGAAACTCATCGAAGCCTAAGTCAAGAAACGGGTAGGATCTAGTAATTATGCTATATGCCTTATCTACGGTGTAACCGCTGTCCTCGATGCTTATACCTACTAATGTGTGGGCAAGCACATCTAAGGGCTTAACAAATGGTCTGGGTGTTTCCAGATCACCCTCCAGTGTTCTCCGGGCAATTACTACCGACTCGAGTATTTTATCAGCATTAAATTCCACAGCTATAACACCGCGAGCGGCAAGCCAGCCCTTATGCATTGATCTCCCAATACGCTGTAAGAGCTTACAGACCTGCCTAGGTGAGGATACCTGTATAACTGCATTAATACAGCCTATGTCAATCCCTAACTCAAGACTAGAAGTAGCTACTACCGCATCTAGCTGCCCCGTCCTTAGCTCCTCTTCAACTTCTTCGCGCTCATTACGCGATAAACTGCCGTGATGTACGCGTATGTTTAAGCCTGCAGCCCTAAGTTTGGTCCCGAAGAGCTCTGCTTCATCTCTCGTGTTAGTAAATACGAGTACCCTCCCATACTTCTTAATCAGGTCAGCAAGCACCGACACATCACCTACTCCGCTCAGCGGCGAGAGCGGCACGACCACTATCTCTGTTTTCCTAACTTTCGGTATGACTATTTCCTCAACTACCTTCCCAGGAGCTAGCATCTCTTTTGCAAGATTAATATCCCCTATACTCGCTGAGAGGGCTATTCTCTGGTAGCTGCCGCAAACCTCCTTAAGTCTTTCTAGGTTGACCAGCAGCTGAGAGCCTCTCTTGCTACCCATAACTTCGTGAAATTCATCAATAACTACCCACCTCACGCTCTTCAAGTGAGCTCGCATTCTGCTATTAACTAGCAGGTACGCAAGTGTTTCCGGGGTTGTTATTAGTATGTGCGGTGGCTTCTCAGCAATTAATTTTCTCCTAGCCTGGGGCGTATCTCCATGTCTTACAGCAACATCTAGCCCCAATGTGCTACATATTGTGCCTAACCTCTTCATTAAGTCTCTATTTAGAGCTCTAAGGGGTGTTATGTAGATTACAGCTATTCTTCTTTGGTAATTAGTGCTCAGTATTTTTGATATGATAGGGAAAAGCGCTGCTTCGGTTTTACCGCTGCCTGTTGGAGCGACTATCAGTGTGTGCCTTCCGGAGAGTACCTTAGGTATTGCCTTCTCCTGAACCTCAGTAAGACCCTCATAGCCTGCTAGTTTCATCGCCTTCCTTAGCTTCTCGTGCAACAGCATTATCGCTGACGTCACTTAGCGCACCTACCAAACCTAACAAAACTACAAAATTTAATACTCTTTGTACTCATTCTGTAACGATGGCTAAAACCACTAGTACTGATATCGCCTATGCTGCCATACTTACGGCTGTGAACATAATCCTCCTAGCTGTAGTGTTACCTCCCACCGGCACCATACAGATTACTTTCCTATCAAACACGCTAGTTTTCCTATTTCTTGTCGCTTTCATAGGTTATGGACTAGGCAAGATAGGTGACGGCACCCTAATACTTGCCGAGACCATATCGCTCGTCTTCATTATGGTACATGCTGGAGGATATTTACTCACATGGACCTTCATTAGGGATCAGGTCCTATTCTCTCTTCTAATTTTTGCTGTCGGAATAGCCGTAGGATCTTCATTCTTTAAGAATATCCACCTTGACCTGAAGCTCCGTCTAAGCCGAGAACACATAGATCACAGAACGGTTCTCGTAGGAGGAATTGGCATTGCTGGTTTTACGCTTTTGCTTACATACTTAGTCTCCATGATAGGTGAGCTAAGCACTAACCCGCTCATATACGCCCTGCCGGCAACACGGTATGGTTTACTATTTAGTTTACTTAATGGAACAATCCTGACTATACTGCTAGGTGACGAACTAATCAGTAAGCCGTTACTGACGATCCTCGGTTCGGTTCTAGTATATCTTTCAGGACTCTCAGTACCTCTCGTGATAGCTGTAGTCCGCTTAAGAAGACCAGAATACGTTATCAGTAAAAGGCAAGAAATTACGTTAGGTACTATAATTAGGAAACTGAAAAACTCTCGTTGGATTAAGGGCAGGGGTAAATTAAGTATAGGTATAGAATTAGGAAAGGAGAATAACCACGTAGTAGTTGTTGGTGCAAGTGGTACAGGCAAATCATACCTCTGCAAGAAGATAATCTCACAGCTAAGGCGGTATGACATACCTGTCCTAGTTATCGATGTACATGGCGAATACGGATCTATTGAGGAAGCAAATATAATAACGCCGATAGGTAATCCTATAAACATACTTGATGACATGGGGAAGATGCCCGAAGTGAGGGCTAGGGAAGTAGCAGACTTAATTTCAACAGCTTTCAGGCTAGGAAATGTTCAGAGATTAGCACTAATGCAGCTAATTTCCGAGCTGTACATGAGAAAGACGAATCCCACACTAGACGATCTTGAGGAACTAATTGAGGAGTACTTAACCAGCAGCAAGGAATTAGGATCATTTGATAAAGAAGTGCTTAAATCACTGCTACCTTATGTAAGATCGTTAAGACCTAAAAATAAGTTAGCAAGGTGGGTTCTCCCAGAAGAAATTCTCGGCAACAAGGTAACTGTAGTCGATTTGAGCGTAGTTAATGATATGTCCCTAATTAAAATCTACGTTGAAACACTGTTAGAGAGTGTTTTCCATACAGCTCAACTAATGCGTAGAGGTCTTTTTATAGTAATTGAGGAAGTGCACAGATTCAGTAGTAAGGGAAAGAAATCAATAATACCGAGACTTTTCATGGAGGGAAGAAAATTTGGCATAGCAGTAGTAGCCGTTACGCAGGATCCCTTAAGTGTTGAGCCAGCTGTTTTCACTAACACTAAAGTAATAATTAGCTACGTGATACCAGAAGCCAGCTCTTCCTCATATATGGCGAGAATATTCTCAGGTAATGACCTAGTAAAATATAAGAAGTTAAGAGAAGTGCTTACATCTCTTAAGCAGTTTGAGGCATTAGTCTGGATTAGAGGTGACGAAAACGTCTATGTCGTTAAAACTTAAATTCAATCATTAATAAAACGGTAAGAGGGGTTATTTTTGAGCGAAGAAACACCTGAAGAAGAAAAAGCTGAGACACCTGAAGAATATATGGAGGCTGTTGAGGTAGAGGCGAGAAAAGAAGAAGAGGAGGAAGCAGCCGAGGAATACCTACCTGAGGAGGCTGAAGAGAAGGTTCCTTCAGGCGCATTAAATATTGACCAGTTAGAGGAAATGATTAAGGTAAGTAATCTATTAGAAGCAGCCATTTCCTCAGATAATCCTCAGCCCATAATAGAGCAGCTGATAGAGATCAGGAAAGCGCCTCACCGCACAGTTAAGAAGGTTAAAGGTAAGAAGCAGAAACGAAGGAGAAAGTAATCCTTCAATTAGCCTGTAGCAATTAAAAATCAGCACTGCTAGCTGATGGTGAGGCCTTAAATCACCTATATTATCTTTCTCTCCCTAGCATACAGCATTGCAGAAATAGCCATGATTACTGCAATGAATAGTATAAACGTCTGGAGAACATATGATTCATTCATTAGCTTCATTATCGTCTGTAAGTCTTCTGTGGGAGCAAGAAGTATTAGATCTGCTATCCTGTTAAAGAAATAGTATAGCACACCCAGTATTACAAATGTCATTATATCACGCCATATCCTGATGCTTCTCTTAAATAACTTGTATATGAATCTACCTAAGAGTAGCGGTACAAATGACGTCATCGCATAAGGTAGTATATCCTTAATGTAGTGAGCAAGTGCCCTAGCGTCAGTAGCAAAATTATAGGATCGAAGCGAGATGTAAGTCATTGCTAGCGTTATCGAGACAGCTATTACCGTAAAGACAAAGGAAAACCTCATAATTGGGGACGTCTTCCATATTTTTATGATCTCATCAATTATGCCGAAACCTTTCAGGATTAGGAATAAGCTGAGTATTATTAGGGTTGCACCTGATGCATACGAACTGTAAGGTGTTATGCTTATTATTATATACGAAAGTATCATTACTCCAGGCAAACCTAGGAATATCCTTGAAAATCTCTTTTCTTCGAGTATTTTCCTTAAGTACCTGCCAATTAGTACATATGCTTCTTCAACACCTCTCACTTGCTCAACAACAACCCTCTCTATGGCCTCAATAGGAAGGAACGACTGAACAACAGGTATAACGTACTCGTCTTCAACACTATCAACTACAACTATTGCTGATTCTGCCTTGACCGTGCTGACAACCTCCTTTAATTCTTCCCGAACTTTAATACCTGCCTTAAAGCCCCCTCCCTCGTGACCTGCGATGACAGCTATTTCAGCATTACCGTAACTCTTCTTTATTTCATTGAAAAGCTTCAGAGCAGTAAATAATGTATTCGTATCCGCGTCCTGCGGATTAAATAGAGCATACTTAAGGGCTGCCTCTCTAACGGCCTTCTCACCGATAATAGGTGTCTTTATTCCCGCCCTTCCTAAGTCATTATCAAAATCAACAGCTAGCACAAGCTTCGTCTTACTTTTTTCCTCATTCATCACTCTCTCCATATAATATTTTAAGGTCATCTAGCGTCAGCCGCTTACCCTCCCTAATCTTCCGCTCAACCATTTCTCTCTTCTCCTTCAATATTCTCTCCTCAGCAGCTTTCTTCTTAGCTATTCTTATCTCCCTTAGGTTCTCTTGCAACCTCCTATATGATTCACCTAACTCATTTATTTTATTGGTTATCTCTACTAACTCATTAACGAGCTTTCTTATCTGATTGTTTTTCTCTTCAATAGCTGACCTCAGCTCCTTCACATTCTTTTTAATTTCCCCAATCGAACTTCTTATCTTACCTATTTTATCAGAGAGTTCGCTAATCTTGGAATTCAAACTATTAAGCTCTATTATTAGGCTTTTTAATTCGGCTCTTAACTCGTTATATTCGTTTCTTAGTTTCCTAGCCTTTAGCGCATCTTCAAGGATTGACTCCAGCCTTGCAATTTCCTTTACCAACCTGTTCTCTTCTTCTAAGGGAAGCGACTCAGTTATGATGCGCCACTCGAGTCTATCTATCTTCATTTTAATCTTACTTATTGGCACTGACTCGTGATTCTTAAGGCTTATTAGTACTTCTCTCTTTGAAAAAAGCTCAGATTTTACGTCACGTATCCTCCTTATTACATCTCTCCTCTCATTAACTAACTTTTGCCTTTCCTCCTTAAGCCTGCTTAACTCCTCCCTTAGCTTATTTAGGTCCTCTCTAGCCGCTTTTATTTTACTGATAAGCTCTCTCCTCTCTTCCTTTAGCGACTTAACTCTACCTGCTATTTCTGCTCGCTGAAGCTTCAGCCGCTTTATTTGTTCCCTTACGTCACTTATCTTCCTTAGTAACTCATCTTCATTAAGCATTGAAGTACCTCATCTCCACATCTTTAGATTCTAGCTAGGTTTTATTAAAATTCTGGCATCTGCTATTTTGGCGCCTTTACCCTTCTCGAATACCATAATTGGGTTTAAGTCCACGTCGGTAACATCTTCTTGCTCTTCCATGAACTTAGAGATCTTAATGATTATGTCTATGAGTGCTTCCCTATCTCTTGGCGGCATGCCTCTATAGCCTTCCAGTATCTTTGCTGCCTTAATTTCTGACAACATCATCTCAGCATCATACTTAGTTACTGGAGTTATTCTGAAGCTTACATCCTTAAGCACTTCAACAAATATACCGCCAAGACCGAAAAGCACGACAGGTCCGAACGTTGGATCTCTGGTGGTGCCAACTATTACCTCAAGTGCCTCAGGAACCATTTCCTGCACCAGAATACCCGTAACCCTAGCATTAGGCGCCCGTTTAGCTACATTATCCATTATCTCGTTAAATGCCTTAACGACCTCCTCCTTACTCTTCAACCCCACCTTAACACCACCTACATCAGACTTATGGACTATGTCGGGGCTCACTATCTTAAGGACTACTGGGTAGCCTACGGAATCTGCTATCCTAACAGCTTCCTCAGAACTCTTAGCAAGACCCGCCTTAGGGACAGGCAGCCCATAATTACTCAGTACTTCATACGCCTCATGCTCAAGAAGCTTGCTTCTGCCTTCATTCTTGGCATTTTTAATTATCTCCTTAACCTTCTCTTTTCCGGCACTCATTATATGGCCCCCTAACCACTCCACGTATACTCTTAAAAGGTTGACTTTTAATGACCAAGATCAGGTACCTACAGCACCCCGCTAGGCTCCTCCGTTAAGTAATCCTCCCCGCCCGCGAGCACCTGCTGTACATTAGCATAAAGCTCGTCAAGACCGTAAAACTCCCTTGCAGAAACGGGAACTGCATCACCCACAACTTGCTTTAATATCCTGCATAAGCCAGCGCTCACATCACTATCTATGTAATAGGAAAGCGCGCCAACTTCTAGGCAGCTATAATCGTCTCTCAGCATTTTAAAGAGATATACACTATCCTCAAGTATAGTCGGATCCTTCTCCAGAGTCTCCTTACTAGCTATGAGATCGACCTTATTTACTACTGGAATTATAGGTATATCCATACGATAGAGGGTTGACAGCATAAGTAGCAATATAGAGAAAGCTGAAGCTGGTTGAGCCACGAGTCTTGCATCTGTAAGAAATAGCGAGACTACCTTGCAGCCTTTCGTGAGTTCCTTAATTAATTGAGGTCCTATTCTCCTGAACGCAACTATCTCCAACTGACCAGGCATATCAACTATGACATAATTGGATCTAGTCTCGTATATTTCTTCAACTAACTCCGCCACATAGTTTATCAGCAAGTCAACACTGGCGACCAAAGCTCCATTAGGGCCTAGTCCCTCTTTAATCATTATATCATACGTCCTAACATACCTCCTAACATCTACATCGGGAACGTACGGCAGAACTTCAGCTGCCGGATCGAGATTAACCTTAGCAACACTCATTTGGTGATCTTCAATCCATTGGGAAAACGCTGCTGTTAATGTCGACTTACCTGAACCTGCGGGCCCCATTATCAATATAAAGTACATCACAGACACCAACACTACATGATGTTAAGGAGCTAAAAATAGGTAATTACTTAGAGGCACTTATCCGTCCGTACCACAGCTAATAAACGGGAAGGCTCCTTTTCCTAAACTTCCCCACGATGTTTAGCTTAAAACCGCAGTTAGGACATCTGTTGTCATCATCTAGATTCCATTCAACTATATCGAACCCGAAGCGCTTAATAACTAAATTACCGCACCCAGGGCAGTACGTATGCTCCAGCGGGTGCCCAGGGACATTACCTATGTATACATAGTGTAGACCTTCATTTTTAGCCACCTTAGCTAACTTCTCGAGCGTCTCAATAGGCGTTGGAGGTACGTCAGTCAGCTTAAAATGTGGATAAAATCTCAAGAGATGAAAAGGTACTTCAGGACCAAGGTTTTCGACTATCCATCGAGCTAATTTAGATATATCCTCCTCATTGTCGCCATACTTTGGCACCACAAGGTTTGTTATTTCAATAAATATTCCCTTACGCTTCATCTCAAGTAGCGTGTCGAATGTTGGGTCTGGGTCATAAACACCCATAAACTTCCTGTAGAATTCTTTATTTCCACCGGCCTTGAAGTCCACAGTTGCTGCATCAAGATAAGGCGCTAGCTCGTCAAGTGCTTCAATGGTCATGTAGCCATTAGTAACTATCGTGTTGAAGAGTCCCTCCTTCTTAGCTAGCTTAGCTACATCGAGCATGTACTCATAAAATATTGTTGGTTCATTGTATGTGTAGCTTATGCCGTCAGCCTTATTTGCCTTAGCCATCTCAATGAGCTTTTCAGGAGGTACATATTCTCCAAATATCTCATGCCTTCGTGACTGACTTATCATCCAGTTCTGACAGAACGCACACATAAAGTTACAGCCAGCTGTTGAGATAGAGAACACGTAGGACCCTGGCTGAAAGTGCATTAGCGGCTTCTTCTCAATAGGGTCAAGATTTGCTGCTGTTAGCAAGCCGTAAACAAGCGTGTAGAGAGTCCCCCCACTGTTGTACCTGACACCACAAGCTCCAAAACCTCCATCAGCTATAGGGCACCTCTTATAGCATAATAAGCATCTAACTTTATCATCACCTACTCTAATCCAATGCTTAGCTTCCCTGACCCACGGCTTACTTAGGTCAGGCTTCCAGGGCTGTTTAAAGGACATCAGTTGATCCCTACAAAACATTACTTGCTTTACTAGGTAATTAAGTTAGCTAGCATGAAAGGAGCATTGCGCTACCTTATATTAACCTCGTATCTCCATAATTATCTACGGTGCAATCAATGATAATTTCACTGCCCGCATCGCTAGGGATAGGTGAGAAATTATCCAAGATTCTAGGATTGGAGCACGCAAATACAGATTACAGGATATTTCCAGACGGCGAATCATACATAAAATTCACGGTTAGCGTAAAAGGTAAGGATGTCATCTTAATTCAAACAACGTATCCTAATCAAGATAAGAGACTAATCGAGCTGTTGCTGGCTATCGATGCAGCAGTATTCTATGGAGCAAACTCTGTCTCGGCTATAGTACCGTACATGGCATATGCGCGTCAAGATAGAGTATTCATTGAAGGAGAAGCTGTGAGCATTAGGACAATACTAAGGTCTCTTAGGAGCGTCGGACTAGACAGAATTTACGTAGTCGATATACACAAGGAGAACTCACTTAAATACTTTAACGGGGCTGCCTACAATATAGACCCAACACCTTTCTTCGCTAAGGTGTTAAGGAATGTAATCTCTGAACCAATGGTAATAGCGCCTGATCTAGGTGCTGAGAGGAAAGCTGAGTTGCTTGCGACATTACTGAATACTGAGTTTGTCGTCATTAAGAAGCACAGGGATAAAAGAACGGGTGAGGTAAGGCATGAATTGCCTGAGACGCTAGACGTACGCAATAAAGACGCTGTAATTGTTGACGACATAATAAGTACTGGCGGCACCGTGGCTAAGATAGCTAAGTACCTGAAAAACCTAAATGCCAGAAAGGTACTTGTAGTAGCGAGCCATGGACTGTTTGTTGGGGATGCCTTAGAGAAACTCAAGTCATCAGGCGTGGATAGAGTCTACGTCTTAAAGACTGTAGATATCAATATAAGCAGCGAGTTTGTTAGTATACTTGACCCAACGGAACTAATAGCTGGTAGGATACGTGAGACGTTTTCTAGCAAGTAATTTTACCTTTCTAAACACTATATCTTGATTATGTAGAATGCATTAGGTGCTGATAGTGCTGGTCTACGTGTACTTATCTGGCGAGCATAGGACATTACCCGCAGCTGAAGCCAGGGCCATAGCTGAAGCAGAGAATATCCCGTTTAATGTTCTAGCCCACTTAGATCAGGTGCTGATAGCCGAGAGCACTCCTGCATATTTCAAATTTTTAGACCTTAGGGCCGCATTCATAAAAACTGCAGGCCTTGTACTGGGTGTTACGGAGTCAAGCCTTGGTATTGACGGAATAAAAAGTATACTACGTGACGTGAACTTAGAAGAATACAGCGTAAGTAATGTGTCTTTCAGAAGGATAAAGCACTATGGTAGCGAGATAAAGTTTGATGAGGTTGCTGATTTAGTTAAGAGGTATATCTCTTCGTTGTGCAGCACCAGCAAAAAAGCTTCTTCAGGCAGCACCCTGGACATAATATTAAGTAATGGTGTAGTGGTAGTTGGCGTAAGAAGGTATACCCGTAGTCTAGATAAATTTAGAGACCGAAACCCCCAGAAAAGACCTGTTTATAAGCCAGGTACACTTACACCTGAATTCTCAAGAATATTCGTTAATCTAAGTAGGGCAAGCGTAACCAATAACGACCTATTCCTAGACCCCTTTTGCGGCGTTGGCGGCTTCCTGCTTGAGGCATGTGTTATAGGATTAAGAGCGTGCGGCTGCGATATAAACCCGTCTTACGTTGAGGGAGCGATCAGGAACTTAGAGTTCTATGGCTGCCCACCGAACGTTGTAGTAGCAGATGCATGCGAATTGCCTTTCTCACGCGCTGATGCGATAGGTACCGACCCGCCATATGGAAGGTTAACTAAAGTTTTAGGCTACAAGACTCTCCACGACCTCATGCTTAAGTTCCTAGAGAAGGCATGTAGCATCCTAAGAAAAGGTAGGTATCTAGTTTTTGCTCAAAAACACGGTGTAGTAAGAGAAAGCGATATAGAGAACTTAGGCTTTAAGATTGTTGAGTACCATAAGAATTGGGTACATGGATCGCTAACGCGTGATATTTTTGTGGTGAAGAAGATTTGAAGCTGCTGAAGCTAATAGTGCTTGGTGCAAGTGGTCCCTATCCAGGCAGTGATGATCTTCCCTCCATACTGGTTGTTTACGGGAGAAATACGCTTCTACTAGATGCTGGAGAAGGGGTGCAACATAGAATTAAGAAGAGTGGGTACTCGGTAGCTAAAGTGAGGATAGTACTAATTTCTCACTTACACGGAGACCATGTCTTAGGGCTTCTACCCCTCCTGCAATCTAGGTCACTTGGAGGATGCAGGGATAAGATTTACATTATAGGTCCTCCTGGAATAAGGGAGTTTATCGAAGACAACTTACGCATCCTAAAATTTGAGCCTCTTTACGATATAATCATTAATGAGGTTTTATCTCAAGAGTTAGTGATTGATAATGTACGCATCTATTCATTTCCTGTAAAGCACGTATTGCCCACGCTTGCTTACGTAGTAAATATAGATAGCATAAAGTTAACGTATGTAACTGATACTAGACCCTTAAGTGTTTTTCCTGATGCCGCAGCTAGACCCGACGTACTTATCCACGACTCGACCTTCGCATTCGATATGAAGGATAAAGCTGAAGAGTACGGGCACTCTACTTCCGTTGATGCCGCTGAGGCCGCACGTAACTTAGGTGCGAAACTTCTGTTACTTTACCACATCTCACCACGATATAAGGAGCGTAGCCAACTACTCTATGAAGCAAGGAGGTTCTTTAGTAACGCGTACATAGCTGAACAGTACATGAAGGTAGTGATAATTAAAAGAAGCGCTAGACTCTAGGCACTTCTCGCTCCCAAAGCGGCTTACCTCTTGATGTCTTTGGAGCCAGCCAATCAATTATCTCATCTATTTTATCGCTAACTATAGTTACTGTTATCGGACCTAAAGGCGACTCATCATCGTAAGTTACGAAAGATATGTGCCCCGCATATGCACTTTGTTTATGTAACTTAATATTAATCATATTTCCTTGGCGCTGCGTTAGGAGAATCTTTCTTGCTGTATCTAAGATACGTTGCTGTCGAAGTAATTCATAAAGCCTAAATAGTGCTGTGATACTCTTTGACTCACATATGAGAAACGAGTATCCATCTGCGCCACGAACATGCCTAATATCCTTTACCTCAACTATATTCAGTAGTGCTCTCTTCACTTTCTCTACATCCTCTGTAGGCCTTACCTCAGCCTCTGCTCTCAGCATGAACAACTTTAGATAACACCTCCCTAACCCTCTTTAGGGCTTCCTGACTTATAACGTTTAAAGGATAATACTCATTAACAATCATCACATCAGCTAGAGCGATTACGTTACCTATACCGAGCTCTAATTCTCTCATATCCCGTTCAACAAATTCTTCCCACGTAGTTGGGTCATCGGGTCTACCTCTTGATTTGAGCCTCCTAAAGCGCTCCCTGGGCGAAGCATGGACAGCTACTAGCACT
>QMWS01000005.1 GCA_003661745.1 Thermoprotei archaeon
ATCCTGCCGCTAAGAAGAAGTCCTAAAACCATGAACAACTTCTCTTTATCAGGGTAAGGTACACGTTCACGCTTAATAACCTCCCTAAGCTCAAGAGACATGAATTAACACCTGCCATAACTATACCGTTCACAACTTATATATGGTATGGTTCTTAAGCTATAAGAGTTATATACCACGTCCTCTAGATTAATATCCTATTGGATGAAGCCCTCGACTACCAGGGGTTAACCCCCTGGGGATGAGATTGGGGCGGAGCTAGTCCATTCTCATAAACTTCACTTTAACAGTAACTTAGCATCTCTAAGCCTTTATCATGATCTTCAACTTATATTTGGTGAGCAGGATATTGGCAGTAATTGTAGAAGACCCTGGTCTAATCCTTCAACGCGACTCCATGAGTAATCATGCTCATCAATTTGAATTCTAAGTAGTATATTACCCTAACCATAATGGAAGGGCTCTATGTATGTAGAGGCTAAAACCCTTACATTTTCTTCTCAAAGATGATTAAGATCTACGAATAGCATCTACATAGTAAGCTCATTAAAATGCGTCGTATCTCATTCTTGTTATGCTTGCTGTAAAGCTAAGTGGGATAAGTAAGGGTAGGATAACTACTTATTTTATGAACTCTCTAAACCTATCCTCATTAAGCTTCATTTTCTTGAGGTATTCCTCTTCTAAGTTCATGTTGAAAAGCTCAGCTGCACCTTTGATAATGTATATAAAAATGTCTACCAGTTCTTCCTTCATTTCCTTCCATTCTTTCTCAGAGAGAAATTCTCCTTTACTCTTAAACTTTCTTGTAACCTTACCTACTAAATTATAAAACTCCCCTACTTCACTAGCCAATGCTATAGCTAGGTACTTTAAGAGCTCTAGATGCTCTTTTCATTTGCTCCACTTCAATCCTGACCATAACGTTTACCAAGCTCTTTTTGAAACTTCCTTAGTCTTTTTAAATCCATAGATTTTGACCTTTACTAAGAGTAAAGGATTTCATATTAAAAGGCTTGGCTAAAGTAAATAGATTTTGATGATATACTTAGCAGTAACTAATGCTCTTCAAGTATCCCGTCATTCTCATATTCAAAGAACATCTTATTAGTCTCTGGCACCTCTAAGTTGTGCCTTGATCTTGAGTGCTGAGCCTTCCTTCTATAAATCCCTGAATGATTAAGATCTAGTATAGAACTACCAGTGGGCGTTCTTGAATTATTGGTATATCCTTTAATGTGAGTTAATCTTTAGCTTCTCATCTAAATTCTCTATGGTTACAACACCTTCCAGTCGATTAGAAATTTCGCTTATAACAGCTACTATCACAACTATGGAAAATCACTCATCTTGTGGTTTCTTTTAGTTGTTTCAATGTTAGAGTACCCGATATGAACTGGTTAATAACTATAGAAAAGAAAAAGTAACTATGTGTGATCCTTCAGGGGAATCCTATGTATTTTAGCTTTAATATCCTCAATTTCTTGGTGAGCTTTGAACTTAAGTCTTACTATTAGAGCAGGCTCTCTTTCTACTAGAACTATACCATCTAGTGCTTTTATGCGGAACCATGAGGGTGCATAGTCTATAACTCTTACATCTACTGGTAATTTTATTATGGACTCTAGATTCTCAGATAATTCCTCTTCATAAAGTTCTACTTTATCGTATGGTATGGTGTAGCCTGTAAATACTGCTATGTCTACATCTCGGAAGATTTTGTGCTTTACGAATCCACCAAAGATTACAGCTAACAGTATTTCTCTTCTATTGCTGAGGATTCTAGATAATAATTTAATCACCTTATTCTTTTCCTCACATGTTAATTTATGAAATTCAAATTTTCTTTTATCTTCAAGGATCCTTAGAGGCATAGTCTCTTACCTCCTTAATGAACTTTTCAATAACGCTTTTCCCACTATTCTTAGCTTCACGATATATTCTAGCATCATCAATACTCCAATACCTATGAACTATCATGTTACGTAGTGAAGCTAGTGAAGACATACCCTCAGAAACATTAAAGCTTATCACACCTCTCTCTGCTAACTTAGAAAATACTTCTCTATAGCTTTTTGCTTCTTCATTAAAACACTGTTTAAGTAATACTATACCAATGTCTGTAGCAGCCTCAACTATAAGTACCACTGAATACCTCATTGCGAACCTCTTACTCCTAGTACGCATGAAATCCTCTAAATCCATTGATATGATATTTTTAATTTCCTCTAGTCCCTCTTTAATCTCATTGATTACGCTCTCTACATATTCCTTATCGATTTTAACCATGATACTTCATTCCCAAAGCATCTATATGGTCTAATCGATTATTAAATTATGTTATGGACAGTTTTAATTTTATCCCCTTCACCGTATATGTGTAAAATACTACTTCCACTCTAGAATGATACTTTAAACTTTGTGCTTTTATGTTGCAACATTAATATTTAGATTTAAATCCTGAGAGTTTACTAGGGCTTGATTATGTTCTCATGCGGTGAGACTTCTACTTAAAACTTATTTAACAAGATTTATGAACAGTGCTTGTATTGGTTATTGTAAGAGGAATTTAATGTAGAATTATTGTAGTTTAAAGTGGTTTTCAAGTCGGAAATTTTCATGTTCCTCCTTCCTTCTTAATGTATTCTCCCTGCTTTCTTCAAGCTCTTCCATGCTTTCGCATTTAAGTGGTTCTTTGTATTTCACGGGGTTCTAAGTCTCTGACGTAGGTATTTTCATTAACCATCACTTCTACATGAATATGTTAAAAATTTTCATCATAAATTTGTTGGTAAAGCTAAAGAGACTGTCGAAAAGCTAAGGGAACAATATTTATAGCTAACATGAATTATGTGGCGTGCTGAAGTATAGTTCTTATTCATTTTTAATAGTGTTATCAAGTTTTCAGTATAGAGAAACTTCAGTACTTCTCTATCAATGTTTTACAATGATATTTGATAGTAAAACTTTAAATACAATATGTTTTACTGTATGAATATGAATGTAGTACTATAGGTGATAGTGTGAGATTTATTGTGAAGGTAAGTAGGAAAGGTCAAATGGTTATCCCTATTGAAATCAGAAGGAAATTTAACATTAAGGATAAAGTAGTAATTAAAGTTGATGAAGGGGGAATAAAGATCATACCATTGATACCCTTAGAAGACTTATTCGGTGTTGACGGGGACATTATGAAGGACGTTGCTAAAGAAATTGTGAAGGAGAGATTAGAGGAGATTAAACGTGAAAAGCAAATACGTCATTGATGCAGGAGCATTAGCATTATACTTTGCTGGAGATCGGAGAGTGAAAAAATATTTTGATGAAATACTACGAGGTATTTCAGAAGGATACTTATGTGAGATAAATCTTGCGGAATTCTATTATAAAACAGCTGAAAAACTTGGTATTGACGCAGCCGATATAAGGTATGAAGCTATAAGAGCTTCACCAATAAATCAAATACCCGTCGAAGGCGAGCTTACAAGAGAAGCTGCTAAAGTAAAATTAAAGCTCAGAGATAAAGTATCGTTAGCCGATGCATTTCTTGTAGCTTTAACATATCGAGTAAGAGGTATAGCTTTAACTACAGATCCTGTAATAAAAGATGTGCTGAAGAACAAATGTAAATATTTCGAAATCTAGCCGCAATGATATCCGATTAAGATTAGCAAAATATAAGCCTATTATCACAAACTTATACTATACCATGTTTTAAATGCTGACACATTATTTAACAATTGAGACTTCACATAACCTCTTTAATCACTCTAAAATATTAATAGTTAAGCAGTATTCAAAGAGTAGTAATGTTTCAGCAGTTGATGGCACAAGATTACTATGATGTTGATGTATGGAGGATAAGAAGGCACTTAAGAGGCTTGGAAAAGCTAAGATACAGCTTAATAGCCATCATGCTAGATTACTAGAGCTCTTCGTCTACGACATTATTGCTGAAGGTAGTAGTCCCGATGACGTGAATGCTAAGATCAGTAGATTATCAAAATTATTCAAATGGTTGGAACAACAAAATAAGATAAAGATACAACCGCATGATCAGGCTTCGATATATTAGATTTCTAGTCGAAGAAATAAATCCTAACAACAGACCTAGAATAGCCGCCAACATTAAGAGACTCGTTAGATTCCTAATGGGGAGAATAGATTCTAGGTGTGAAAACCTAATTGCGATAACAAATAGTTCTATGAGCTTGTTTTTGACCTATATGCGTAAAGAAGAAGTATTATTGATGATGTTATGAATAATATCAGGCTAGCAAAATACGGAAGTGTTGGTTTTAGAGATGCTAAAAATTCGGCTAAAGCTGGTGATATTAAAGCTACTAGTTTTCTGTAACTTGATAAGGCTGATAGTATACTGCTAGCTTTTTCTTTAGGTATTTTACTGAAAATCCACGACCTATGGAATGGAAATGCTAAGACCTCACCAAACCTAGCTATAAAGTATGCAACTACAACTAATATGAATGAAGGATTCAACGACATTATTAAAGCCCATAAAGAAACAAGTGAATATCCTGCGGCAATAGCTTCAAATCTATATTTCCGGCTGATCCTTTCTGAGATATATGTAGCTAGAATAGCTCCTATAGATATCGACGCTTCAACAACCATAGCCTCAAATAAAGTCAACCCTAAGGCATGCACTATGTAGTTTAACAACACTATTTCTGGAGCTATAAACCATGCAAGAGTAATCAGTGCTTCTACCAGTAGAATCAACCTAAATTCTCTATCTATCCTAAACATAAACTTCTCAGCACTAATTCTCTCTTCAACGTCTAGTCTAGGTAGAAACTTCAGCAAGTACGTAATCGTGAATATAGATGTTAAGCCAAAAGCTATGAATCCAAGCCTATAGTGATATGATGTATTGAATACGTAGCCAAATATGTATCCTAAGATAAGAAACCGTTCTTCGCCTACGGTCTTTTTGGGTTTTCGTAGGTCGGTTCATTACGGTTTCCCCTAGCCCCCTCCCCGCCCAACCAATGGAGCGGGTATCGGAAACTAGAGGTCACCATTAAACCTATAACCCATCACTACTTATAAGCTTAAATTAATAGCTCTCAAAGCAAGAAGAAACCTGCAAAGACCTTAAAAGACCCACAAACAAGAAACAGTTCCGAACCCTATTAACTGGCTCATTTCTGGAAGCCTCATATGCCAAGCAAATACTTCCTCCATTTTATCTTCAGGATAGAGAATTCTTTCTGCTGTTTGATAGAGCGGGTAAAATATTCTAGTTATATCATCTACTAATAGACCTAGAAAAAGCATTAGTGGTGCTATAGGTCCATAAGCTAAGCCATACAGTACCGCTGATACTCCATCAAGAGCATCTATAAGTACAAGTCCATGTCTAATAGCAATCTTATCAAACAACTTCCCTACAGCATATGTTGCAGGAATAGACAATACATGAACTAGTGTAAAGGTAATACCAACTTCTAAGACTGTATAGCCTATTATAAACATGTACATAGGAAGCATATATCATGTAATTAACAGCGGTATATGATGGTATGATATAGTATGTAATGACGGGCTCCAGCAGGAATTTCATTCCATTTCATTAGATCCACTTCCCTAGCTACTATTTACTCAATCCTAATTAGCTCAGGAAGTGGTCTTAGGATTATTGTTGCTGTTTTTACGGATAATATGCTTAATGCTATTAATAGATTTATGTAGACCGCAAGTTCCTTAGGACTTAGTATTAGTATTCTCTTATCCTTAATTATTAAGTCTAATTTCTTTACTTTTCAGCTCTTCGAGAAGACTGCTAGGTAATACTATGTATAATTCCGGTATCCGTTAAAAGCTCTACTTCATCACTAATAAATGGGTTTTCCACATTCAACACTTTAGCTTTAACTCTTATATGTTCCAATATGAGGCTTCTACACTAGAACCATCTGAGATTACTAACATAATGTTAACAAACCGTTCCTGGAGTGTAATCCAATGGAAAATATGGTATACATGCTTATTTTATTGTTTCCAACAATATATGTGTCCTATTGCGTACTAAGCTATAGTATCTTATATAGTTAATTGGATTAGATACTAATTGGAGAGAACTATGAGGATAACTAAGTCTATTGTGTTTCTAATAGTATTAGCTATTATTGTTAGCATTTTATTTAGCTACATGTATTTCATGTATGTTAGTAACGTTAGTTATGGTAATGTTGTGCTAAGAATAAGCTACTCCACTATTAACGATCTAGAAATTCTATCTAGAGCTAGGTTAATAGTAGAACATTTCTCTTTATGGAATCCCATGTCTAGTATGGGTGAAGAGTACGTAGCTAACTTTAACAAGAGTAATATAGCTATTCTAAAGATTACTATTAAGCTTATTAATCAAGGCTATAAGGTAATGTATTATAAGACAAATTACGCATGCGGTGTTTCCTTACATGTTAATGAAGCAATATATAAACTACTCAAACCACTTACATGGAGTGTGAAAGAACCAGTAACTCTGATACATATAGAGAACATGTCTGGTTATATACTGCCTTTACCGGTATTTTGCACAGATGATTTAAGGTTTAAACCTATACCTCCTCGAGCCGAGGTAGTAAACGAGTTCTACTATATTGTTACAGTTCCATTTGAAGGGGTAATAAAGGCGGTAGCCAACATATGTACTCAGCCACAAGAATTCAGTTGTAAACCTATTGAGAACACCATATATGTGAAAGTAACCAGTAAAGGATTTACGGTGATTCCGCCGCCTAAAGCTATGTTTCCAGAGCAAGTCTTGAAGTTTTTAAGCAATATAAGCAATATTAGGAAACTCATTAGTGATCCCAAAGTAACTACGCTACTTAGAAGTAAGGGAATAAATCCCGAACTCCTTATAGAGGATGTTAAGTACTCCTTAAGCTTAGGAATGGTAGAAATAGCCCGTAACCCTAAAACACATTGGTTCAAGAGCTATGTCTTATCAATACAGCTAGTTAAACTAGGGATAGGTGAAGAGGAGAAGTGGGTTACTGGCCATCAGTACTTGTCAATTGTCAAGAACGGTAATAACACCGATGTCAAGTGCTTAGAACAATTGGTGATAAAGATATATTACAATATAGAAGAAAGCGGTGAAATAAGGGTAGTAAATATAGAGACAATAGATTTACCAGTATGCTTAGTTGAACTGCAAACTCATCTGCCAATTCCTAAAAATAAGGTATGTTGAACCCTATATATTCTATGATTATGGTAATGTTATTATCGCTTTAATCAATAGAAGTGTTTTCAAATACTTAGGTGATGGATATTGGTTATTGATACTACAAGATAGAATAGAGATCCTGCAAAGTTCATATCGAAGGCTGTTGAAGAAGTTAGTAATTTTATTATCCTAAGCCGCTAAGGTCAAGACTGTGTATTGCTATGGTTAATGGTGAATATGAGGTTGTAGGGGGCTTCGGCATTTCAAATGTTTCATTACTTGAGAATGAGCTTATAAGCGGAATCCTATAGGTACTTAGAGAGTTAGGCGTTCATAAAGCATGTGTATCGTTCTTAGGGCAAGACATGGTAAAAGTAAGTATTGAGTCGCATGGCGAACTGAATGCTGATAAACTTGTTAAAGAACTTCTAAGTATTGCTGGAAATAAAAGCATAATTGTTATTGAGACTTTTGGTTACGGTTTACCATCATATTTTGACGCGCCTGATCTTTACGATGATCTCCATAAAATACCGTGCTTCGATAGCATGGGTGAGGCACTTTACGGAATAGATATGTGGCTTAACAAAACATGTATTAAAGAACTAGCTGAATCATCCGAGAAAAGCTTTAACGAAGTCCTTGGGGGAATTATAAGCTCTATTAAAACCTTAAACCCACTAATAAGGAAATACTTACCGAGCCAAGATGTAGTAATAGTGGTTGCACAGCTCCCGTTAACCATTATACCTTTACCATGGAAATTAAACGAAATAAGCTATGCTGAAACCACATGAATATGTATAGTACAACTTAACCATTAAACATAGAGGCATATTAAATGGTGCAAAGCTGGAAGAACGATGTTAATGAATTCGGGTTTAAAGAAAAAATATGGTGGAGTTTATATTTTTACTCTGTTTCTCCTATAAATCTCTTAGCGACTTTAAGCATGTCCGTTGTTAATTCCAAGGGTAGAACTATTTTGGTTGATGCTGATTCTCCCACTTTTCCAAGTGTATCGAGATATTGTAGATACAGGGTGTTAGAGCTCACCTTTGAGGCTACTTCATCTATTTTCTCAATGGCCATAGCGTATCCTTCTGCTCTACGTAAACGAGCTATTCTCTCTCCTTCAGCTTCTCTAATTAGTGCTTCTTTACGTCCTTCAGCCTGCAATATAACGGCTTGCTTTTTACCGCTCGCCTCCAATATCATAGCTCTTTTAGTTCTCTCAGCAGCCATTTGTTTAACCATAGCTTCTTGAACATCACTTGGTGGCCTTATTTCTTTAATTTCTACTGCAGTTATTTTAATTCCCCATCTATCCGTAATATCATCTAATTTGGTTCTTAGGGTATTATTGATTTCATCTCTTTTAGCAAGAACATCGTCAAGCGACATACCGCCTATTACGGCTCTAAGAGTGGTTATGGTTATACCTATTGATGCATTAACAAAATCCTTAACGGCAGTAACTGACTTTATTGGATCAAATACCTTGAGATATACGAATAAGTCTATATCTACAGGTGCATTATCCTTTGTGAAGCATGTTTGTGGAGGAATATCTAACATAAACTCTCGGAGGTCAACCATTTTTGCAGTATCTATGAAAGGTATGAGTAACACCAATCCGGGGCCTTTAGCTCCTACAAGTCTACCAAGCCTAAAGACTACAAGTCTCATGTATTCTCGAACTATCCTTATAGCTCTAGAGACGACTGTAATAATAGCTAAGAACACTAATAATGTAAAAACCATAGTTACTATATCCAATAGTTCATACACCCACATTTCAATATTAGGGACTCTATGTTAATTCTCATATATAAAGACCATGGTATCTGATTACTAGTCTGCAGCCTTCCTCACATAGAGCTTAAGGCCCTTTACCTTAGTAACAATAATCTTCTCACCAGGCGCTATCTTACCCTCTACTGAAAAGGCTGTCCAATCCTCCTTATTAACGTAGACTATTCCAGGCTGCTTAGGGCTAATGGCTGTCTTAGCTATTCCCACCTGTCCTATAAGTTTCTCTTCATACTTAGGATACTTCCTCCTCATTACAGTTGCTGCCTTAAAGAATACTATTACCATAAGTCCGGCAAAAGCAACTAAACCTATTAAGAAGGCCATGTGAATTGAGGTCACCACCTTGTAAGGTTGACTATAGAATAACATGAAGATACCTATTGCTGTAACAATTACACCACTTACTCCAAAAACCCCAAAGCCAGGTATATATATTTCAATAACTAATAGTATAAGTCCTGCGATTAATAGTATCGTTATTAAGAGATCAGGTGCTATCACAGCCATACCGTAAAGGCTTAACATGATTAATAGTATTCCTGCTATTACGTATCCTTGAAAACCGGTTATCATTATTTCAGCGAAAATAAGCATTGTCCCTACAGCAAGCATTATAGGTGCTATCAGAGGACTCGATATTAATGATACTATTTGCTCCCAATAACTAGGTGTTACCTCTTCAACTAGGTATAAGTTATTTTCATCTAAAATCCTGGAAAGAGTATTAGCTTGATGCGCAAAACCCGCTTTATAGGCTTCCTCAGCAGTTAATACAAGGTTCTCTGTAACAAACTTCTCTGCTATCTCAACAAGCGTCTTATTCTTATGGAACTGCCTTTCTGCTAGAGATCTAAACCTAGAAGCCACGTAGTTAACTACCTTCTCATCTGCAGGATAAGGCATAGCCGCTCCAATACTAGCACCCTCTCCCATGTATATTTTGTTACAAGCTAACGCTATGAGGGAAGCAGCTGAAACAGCCTTACCTCCAGGGGGAATCCAAGCATAGCATGTGACATTAGATTCAATGATTCTCTTAACTATGATATCGGTGGCTCCTAAATAACCCCCATAGCTATTAATTTTCAAGACCAATGCTTTAGCATCAGTTTGTTCTGCAATACGCAAAGCCCTAGCTATTAACTCTACAGCTCCACCGCTTATCTCGATGTCAAGATCAATGAGTACTGTAGGAGTGCCTGTAGTTTCTTGGGAATATGATAACGCCTCCGGTAAAGAGAGTATTACTACTAATATTAGGACCAAGTACCCAATAGCTTTCAATATGGAAGACAAGAATATATCACATCTTAATTATGTATAGTGTAATATAGGTAAAAGAGTAGTAATATAGTCTTCGGTAAATACCTATGCGTGAATTTTAAGCGGTAAATAACATTTCTTACCTCTAAAAACTATGTTTTACTCAAACTATGTAACACTTTAATTAAGATGCGTGAAGAACATTGTCTGCACAATTCTAAAAAAAGTTTTCCTCGGCTTATGTAGCTTGTTACTCTATTTTCATTAGACCTTCCCTCTCCAATATGCTGAATATGGTATTTATTGTCTTCCCAAGGTATTAGGGCTAATTTTTCCATTGGACATTTACTACCATTCCTACGTGTTTATTGTTGCGTATAGAGTAGGCTTCCTACTATGAGGTGAAAAACTAAGCAGTCTTACATGGAGAAGTCGCATGCAATGCTTCTATTAATAACCTTTAACACCTCTATGGCCGTATTTTAATGTGGGCCTTAACAAAGAGAGGCATTTTTCTTGTCTTCGCCATACTAGTATTACACTATATTATGTGTGGTGCTTAAGTCCGGGTGAAGATTAATGGAGTATTTTGGTACCAACGATAAGGAGGCTATTCTCGACTACTTAGGGATAGATTTTAGACATGTTAAAAGAGGTGTTTCAGAAGATTTTAAGAAAAAAGCAAAGTACATTGGCATACCCTTTGATAGATACCTTAAACAGTTAGGTGAAAATCTCTTCGAAGATGAATGGGGTATAAGATATGAACCTACATCAGATAGATTACATTGGAGATACGTTTATCATCCTTTATCTGAAATGGACTTAGATAGTTATGAATTCCCAGACCCCGATGATCCTTCAGGATACGTTGAAGCTGAAAAAATGGTTAAGAAGTATAAGGACAAGTATGTTGTAGGCGCTCATTTATGGGGAAGCTTATTCGAGCAAGCATGGGCTTTAAGAGGATTTGATTTATTCATAACTGACTTGTATAGAAATCCTAAGTTTGTTAGTAAACTACTAGACAGATTACTAGACTATAGGATACGTGAGGCAAAGTACTTCATAGACATGGGTGTAGACATTGTTCAATTAGGTGATGATTTCGGTGTGCAAACATCAATGATTATTTCACCAATAATTTGGAGGAAGTATTTTAAGCCACGTATGAAGAGGCTTATACATGAAATAAAAAAGCACTCTAGAAATAGCGACTACATATTTTACCATAGTGTTGGATACATTGAACCCATAATAGATGACTTAATAGAAATAGATGTTCAAATATTAAATCCTGTACAACCTGAATGTATGGATCCTGCTTATGTAAAACGAAAACGGGGTGATAAATTAACTCTTCATGGCACAATATCAGTTCAAACAACATTACCTTTTGGCTCAGTAGAAGAAGTTAAGCATACTGTTAGGAAAACATTCCAAGAATGTGGAAAAGGTGGCGGCTTAATTCTCGCACCTACCCATTCACCACAACCGGTAACACCAATAGAAAACATTGTAACAATGTATCTGTACGCGAAAAAACATTGTACATACAATGTTTAATGTTAGATTACGGTGTGTTTAATTTCCCTATATTGAATAAGGTAAAGTTATAATTTTAATTGACGATGACGAACTTCCGAGAAAGCTTCGAAAACAAGATAAAACATCTACCAATTTTTAGTTCCCAAAAATGTTTCAGCTAATAGGTATGAAACTAAAGAGTGGATTTCATATACAGACAAAACAGAGTTTGAGCCTAATAGAAAGTTAAAAGAAACAGTGTCTAGTATAAGTTACCACATTACCTTAGGGAAATAATAAACAATGAGGCATCATGGAAAAGACTAGAATGGTGTAAAGTAATGCTATGTAATGTTAAGTGTTGAGAAAACTTTTATGTTGGTGTAATAGTGCGTTGAATAAGCGATTACATGCTCTGGTTGAAGCTTTATTTGTTACGTTTCTTTGGTCAACATCTTATATACTTATTAAGATTGGTCTTAGAGAATTAAATCCCATAGCTTTTGCAGCATATAGGTACATTTTAGCTTCTTTAATATTGATAATTCTCGCATTAACCCAGTATAAAGGCAGTAGAAACCTTGAATTTAAACAACTACTAGTATTCCTAATGCTGGGATTTTCAGGTTATTTCGTAGCTCAAGGATTACAATTTTTTTGGTCTATATTATCTTCCAGCAATAACAGTAACGTTCATTCTAAATATGACGCCAATATTCGTTCTAATACTAAGCATTTTTACTCTTAAAGAAAAGCCTACTTTCATTCAATTTATAGGAATAGTAGTTGTTATTTTCGGCGTAATAGTTTTCTTCTCAAGTTTACCTCTTGTCCTTAGTGATGTACTTGGTGTGTTTTTAACAGTGCTCTCAGGCATAGGTTGGGCGACGTACATGATTATGTCTAGATATTACTTAAGAAATAATAGGATAAATGTCTTTACACCAACTTCCTATTCAATGTCTTTCGGCTCGTTATTGCTTCTTGCAGCAGCCATTCTAAGTAACAACATTGTGTTTCCTTCTATAAGCGGCTGGCTCATAATATTTTGGCTTAGTATCGTAAATACTGCATTGGCTTTTGTTTTATGGAATCATGCGTTAAAGACTCTAAGAGCTTATGAACAATCTATATTACAAAATACCATGTTAATACAAATAACGTTACTAGCTTGCGTATTTCTCGGAGAAGTACTTACTCCTCAAAAGATCTTAGGAATAATGATGGTTTTCATCGGAGCACTAATAGTGCAGATACGGCCCAAATAAGTTTAACATAACTTATGAACTAGTGAAGTCTTATATCTCATGCTGTAAGACTGTGATTCCGGAAATCTTTATAATGCTATAATATTCTAATGCATAGCATGTATGAAGTGTTTAGGCGAGGTAGGAAATATGAATATTTCATTGCTTTTAGAATTATTTGTTAGATTTCTTAAAGTTGGTATTGTCGGTTTCGGTGGCGGATGGGCTATATTACCTATTATTGAAAGAGAGGTTGTTGAAGAAGCAAAATGGCTTTCTAAGTCTGAATATTTAAACTTAGTTGCTATAGCTGGTTCTACGCCGGGACCTGTTGCTGTAAATGCAGCCACATATGTTGGTTTTAAACTTGCAGGTTCATTAGGTGCTTTCATAGCTACTTTAGCTGTAGTACTACCACCGTTCACAATAATTTCTCTAATAGTTTACTCGCTTACAACATACATCACTAATAGACTAGTGCAGGCAGTGTTAAATGGATTAAAAGCAGCCGTTATAGGATTAATCATTTTAGCATTAGTTACAACCGCAAAAGAAACATATGCTATATTACCGAAAATTCCCCAAGTAATAGCAGCATCAATAATAATAGTATTCATAGTAGTCTCAGTACACATACTTAAAATTCATCCCATAATTCCATTGCTAGTATCGGCACTAATAGGATTGTTGTTGGGGGTGCTTAAGATATGGTAATTATTAGAAATAGTTCGTACAAGTATGCTTCATGAATCGCTAAGTATTTTAGTTAACATATAATATAATTAAGGTTAAGCTGAAATCTAAATAACATGTATTAACGTAAGTATGGATATTAGTAGCAGTAATGACAGCATCATTAATGTTGAAAAGAATAAGTCATATTCTTCTTCATTCAATCTCTTAGCAAGTTTTTAAAGAGTGGGATTAGAGGTTTCCATATTTTCTCATCAATGTAAATCTCTTTAAGCGTGAAATATTTCACGCTTAAAATTTTTTGTGTAAACATATTCTTTACTAACGTATTTCCTAACTTTCTATAATGTTGAAGTAATTGCTGAGCATATTTTAATTTGGCATCCTTGAAAGCATCATATGTTGCTTCAGAGGCAGATTCAAAATGAGAAAATTTATCAAAAAATACACTTAACATTTTGAAGCTTAAATTAATTATTGATGTTTCTAACTGTCTAAAGAATACAGTGTATTTTGCTGAAATTTTTGCTAACAAGTTATACGCATCATCTATTAGAACGAGTATTTCGTGGTAAATTTTCTTTTCAAGACTATATATTAACTGTACTTCTTTCTTAATGATTTCATATTCATGCATGACTTCGTGGACGATGACTCTGCTAAGCTTTGTTTTAGCTAAGTCTGTACAATTCCCCTTTTACTCATGGCTTATAGATGCTATGGTAGCTCCTACGCCTGCTTCAGCCTTTCTCCACGGCGCCGCTATGATTGAAATGGGTGTTTATTTGTTAGGTAGGATAATTCAGTTCATTAATACATTGCCTGAAATATGCTTTACAATACTTGCAATTCCTATAGTAATTACTTGCATTATTTGTGTTCTCATGTACCCTATCCAAACTGATGCTAAAAAATTATTAGCTTACTCAACAGTAAATGAGGTCATGACAATGTATGTTAGGTTAGCCTATGCTATCATAAACCCTACTATTGGCTTGAAAGCTTCAACCTCATATCTTATAAGCCATGCTTACCTCAAAGGTTTAGGTTTCCTTATTGTCGGAGTCTTCGGATATGTTTATGGAACTCATGTTATGAGAAACATTAAAGGCCTTCTTCTCTCCACTAAACTAGTTACAATAGGATGGATTTCAGCAATACTTAGGCTATCAGGCATACCTCCATTTAACCTATTCTTCGGTAAGCTTTACATTTTAACGTCAGTAAGTAAATTTGCCAACGCTATCCATTTAGTTCCAATATTTTCCATGCTCATAAGTTCATGCATGTTCTTTATAGTAAGTATTAAATGGTTAGAAAAAACAGTCTTCTCAAACTCTGAACTAACCATTAATAGAATTAACATACCTTCATTAATGAAATACACTATAGCTGCACTTATTGTGATATCATTAACGTCTTATCTTCTATCATACAATATGATATCACATATTACAATTTATGGAGGTATTTCTGTATGAATGATAAAATTAAGATAATGAAAATATCATTATACTCTCTTATAGTATTATCACTATTAATGATTACATTTACCATGTACTTTCATAAAATAACAGTTAGTATTGGAGGCCTAATATTTCATATTGATAATTTATCTTTACCTTTTATCATAAATGCTGGCCTTATAGGAATAGCTGCCCTAGTATCCTCCTATAAATATATGCAATTGTATGAGGAGCGTACTTTAAAGCTTCCTTACCTTACACTACTTTTCATATTCATACTCACAATGATGATTATTCCTATGGTTAGAAACTGGATTACGTTCATATTCTTCTGGGAAGTAATGACGTTACTTTCATACTTCTTAGTAATTCATGATTATAAGGATTCTACGGTGTTGAACATAGGCCGCAATTACTTCATAATAATGCATGTTTTAAGCACTAGTGCGCTATTACTAATGTTTATGTTCATTAGACACTCTGTTGGAACATATGATTTCACATACTATAGTAAGCTAAGTGACATACTTCTTACACTTAGCTTAATAGGTTTTGGAACTAAAGCAGGCTTATTTCCTTTACACTTTTGGCTTCCACAAACACACCCTGTAGCTCCATCACCTGTATCAGCATTGCTTTCAGGGAGCATGGTTAAACTCGGCATATACGGTTTAATAAGGTTAATTACTCTAATGGAGAGCAGTACTCCATCATGGTTTTCCAGTTTAATTTTTGCATTAGCCATAATGAATATTATATTAGCTTTCATAATGTACCCCTTACAAAAAGATGTTAAGAAACTATTTGCCTGGACAACTATTGGCAATATTGGATGGATTATGTTTATGGTTGCAAGCTACGCTTTCGGACTAGAAAATGCAGTATCCATCATAGGCTTTTACGTTTTAAGCCATGGTTTAGCTAAAGCATCAGTTTTTATTTTATCGGGCGGAGTACTCTACGTATATGGTACTAAGGATTTAAATAAGGTTAAAGGTATGATACATAGCAATAAGTCATTAGCACTACTTTTATCAGCATCCATACTTGGCCTTGAAGGTGTTCCACCTTCAAGTCTCTTCCTATGTAAACATGACGTAGTTTTAAAGCTATTACAAGTTAACTTAGGCTTAGGTATTGCCGTACTTATAAACTGGGTTTTAGATTTTCATAATATTTTTAGCAATTATTCACGAATATATTTTTGCTGAAGGACGCCCTCAGACATTTAGACCTTTGCCTAAGAGCATACCATATACTGCTTTATGCTTAATAATGTTATCTATATTAGCTTATCCTCTACTATCACTTATAAGTGGTGGGAGCCCCTAGAGGCTTAAAGCATGCTGGCAATATTAAGTTTAATAATACTACTCTACGGAGTATCCAGTTTAGCCGGCCTCTTAATGCATAAGAAATATGGATTAGCTATTAAAATGTCAAGCACAATTTCCGCCATAGCGTCATTAGCCTTATTCACTACATCAATATTTACACTATTAGGTGTTAAAGCTGCTCCTACACTTCCCCTTAAACTTAATTTATTGATACTTCCTATCTACATAGACTACTTCGCATTATTCATGCTAGCATTACTTGGTTTACTTGGTGTTTCAACAGCGATATACTCTATATCATATATGGAGTGATACAGCCGTATGGGGCATGGATGGCTCTATGGTTTATTATATAATGTATTCATGCTTTCTCTTTTAATCATAATTATATCGAGAAATCTATTATTTTTCCTCTTTTTCTGGGAAATTACAACATTAACCTCATATTTCCTAATAATTTGGGAATACTATATTAGTACTGCTAGA